>JAEUQZ010000115.1 GCA_016788965.1 Anaerolineae bacterium
TTGGGCTGGCATTTTCTGGTGCGGGTGCAGAAGAACACCCGGCTACGGCGCGAAGCGGCCCCCGATTGCCCGTTGTCGGCTCTGGTGATGCAGGCCGGGCAGACCTGGTCTGGGTCGGGTCAGGTGTTCAAGAAAGCCGGTTGGCTGGAGTGTCGGGTGCTGGTGCTCTGGGGCCAAGCCTATCGGGAAAGCTGGTGTCTGGTCACCAACTGCCCTGACCTCTCTGGCTGGGACTATGGCTTGCGCTACTGGCAAGAGGCCAGCTTCCGGGATTTGAAGTCCGATGGCTGGCAGTGGCAAGCCTCACGTACCTGGACACCCTCTCATGCCAATCGCTTGCTGCTGGTGCTGGCCCTGGCTTATGCTTGGGTGCTGACATTGGGCACGCTGGCCCTGACCGACGAGTATTTGGCTCGTCAGGTCACCAAAGGCCGCGTTGCCACCTATTCGGTGTTTCGCTTAGGCTTACGCCTGTGGGAGTGGTGTAGGGGTCAAGTCACCGCCCTTGTCGGTCACTTAACCCCTGATCCCCTCTTTTTCTTACCCTACTTCCCTGACACCCTTAAAACTGTCGGAGTGTGAACCGTGCAATGGGGAGGGTGAATTGGATAGCTAAAATCTTGGAGTAGCCTAAGGTTTGCTCGGTTCGGCAGAAAAGCGCAACCTGCCGCGCGGAGTCTCGATGACTGCCGAAAACATCCCCCGCGCTGCCGGCCACCGCACCGGGAACCACGGTCGCCCTTCCTTGACCACGATGAACAGCCCATCGCGGTCGCCGACGGCAGCGAAGTCCCCGCCAGGACGGTAGGAGCCAAACGGCAGCAAACCGGCTTCCTGCTGGAGGCGCTTCACTTCGGCGTCCACATCTTCGACGACTCGCCCAATCTCGTTGACGTTCACCAGCGACTCCACGCTGAAGGCTCCCGCCCCGGAAACCGGATGGTCATGCCGGGCGATCAATTCCCCGATGTTGCCATCCGCGTCGGCGAAGTAAACGGTATGGGCGTTCCAGCCTTCAAAGAAGAAGACCTCCTGCCCCTGGGCGTCGCGCAGCAGCGGAACCCGCCCGGCCAGCCATGCCCGCGCGGCCTCGAATTGATTCTGGGGGATGAGAAAGGCGTAGTGATAGAAGCCGCGCCAGCCGTCCTGCTGTTCAAACTGAAGGAGACTGTCGCCAACTTGCAGAGTCAGAGTCGTATCGCTTGAATTCTGAGGCGTGAAACCGAACACATCCAGGAAGAAACGCCGCTGATCGGCGGCACTGCGCGTGTAGAGAGTCAGCGCTTCGATCCGCATGGCGATCAGCGCGGGATGCGGGCGCGGCGCAGCGCATCCTCCGCCTGAGCCAGCAGCGAGTCCATCAGTTTGAAGATGGTCACCACTTCCCCGCTCACCAGCCGGACGCGCCCGCGTGTGGCCTCGTTCAGTTCGTCGATCATCACCCAGGGGTTGTCGCCCTTGTTGGTGACGATCATGTTGACGACCACGCCGCCCATCACCAACGGCAGATAAACGTAGCTCAGGTCTGGCTCGCCCTGTCCGGCGAACCAGGTCAGCACCCGGTTGGCATAATTCCTGCGCTCGGCCAGATCGCCCAGATTTTCTTTCACCTTCGGGTCGATGGTGGCGAAGCCCAGCACGATAGCATCATACAGCGCCGCCTCGAAGAGGTAGCGCACGGCCAGCGCCCCCCGGTCTTCGTCTTCCAATCCGGGATCATGGGCGAGGACCTGACACAGTGTCTGGAACCAGCGGCTGCTCTCCAACGAAAAACCCGGTTCCAGATCAAGCCCTTCGTCGAGCGTATAGGTCATGATCTTGGCGATGGCCTTGACCTCGCCCGGATGCAGCGGCATTCCACGCTCGCCAAAGTGTTCCTCGACCGCCGCCAGCAGCGGACGGTAGACCACGCTGCGCGTCATCCCGGTCGCCACCCGGCGGGCATCTTCCAGTTTGGCCTGGGCCAGTTCGCGCTCCTCGGCCATCTCTTCCATCGTCCACAGACTCTCATAGCGGACGCGCAGATCGAGCTTGGTCGGCGGCATCCGGTTGGGGGCGATGTCGAAGTAGGTCGTCATCACATCGGTGGATTCGTTCCAGGTGTGGGCGATGAACTCGACCTCGCGCAGCGCCTGGAGCTTGAAGTTGGAGATGCTCAGCACCGAAGGCGGCGCGCCTCCGGTTGGCGGACGGACGGCATTGCCCTCCACGGGCGTCCGGTAGCGGACGGCGACGCGCACCGGGAACTGCGTGCCCGGCGCGGTCGGCGGCAGTGCCACGATGGGGATGTTCAGCACGCCGACCTCACCCGGTCGCAGCCCCAGTGTGATCAGCTTCTTGGGCGTGTCGATCACCACCGGGTTGCCCTTACGATCCTGGCTAGGAAGCTGCAACCCCACCTTGATCTGCATCGGCTGATCGACCATGTTTTGCAGGATCAGGATCACCTCGACAGGTTGGTTGACGAATGTCCGCTTGGGGAAGATGCCCAAGGCGCACTGAAGCGCATCCATACTGATGCGGCGACCGCCTGTGATCGCGCCCAGCACATCGGGGTAAAGCGGTTCAATCCGGTTGATCTGTTCTCGTAACATGGTTTACGCTCGGAAAGTATACTTTTGATAAGCGCGGTCGAGCATCTGCTGAGCCAACTGGAGGACTTCTACGCTGTCTTCTTCGGCGGCCTTGCGGCGGCCTTCCAGCACTTCGGAGAACTTCTCCAGCACATCACCCATCTTCTCTTCTTTGAGCAGCGCCCGGTCGAAGACCAGCAGCCCGCCGACCAGCATCGGCAGGTAGACTTCGGCGGCGGTCAGCGCGTCCGTATCCTGGGTCACGCGCGTGATCGCCCGTTCGATGTAGGCTTCGATCTCGTCTTCGCTGCCCAGCGCCTCGGTGGTGACATCGGTGATGCTCTTGAAAGCATAGCGCATGGCGTCGCGCAGCAGCTCATCGTACAGCACGGTGGAGAGCGCCTGTATGGGCGCGGAGGCCACCTGCGGGTTGCGGTCGAGCATACGGATCATGCCCCGGCACCAACTCGGCAGCTTGAACGTCTTGTCGCTCACTTCCGCGCTCCACAACAGCCGGTTGACGTTATAGGCTTCGTCCATCATGCCGTCGAAATTGCGTTCCGAAGGCGTCGCCATCTCCAGCACATAAACCAGCAGCTTGGTGATGAAGTGGGATTCGACTTCCTCCAGTGCGAAGCGGCTCCCGCCGAAGCATTTCTTGGTCGCGGCCAGCAGCGGCGTGAAAAGCTGTTCACGCTTCAGGCGCGGCAGCACCTTCGTTTGCAGCACTTCCCGGTACTGGTGCGCCAGCAGATGATCGTCGAGGTGATCGCTCATGTTCCACAGGCTGAACCAGCCCGGTTTGAAGTCCACCACCTGCCCGACCTGCTGCGCCGAAAGCACGCTGAAGGTCGCTTCGATCTGGCTGCCCACCAGACCGCGCCGCGCCGTCGAGAACGTCAGCTTCTTGAGCTCGTGGATGCGCTCCAGCGCCTCTTCGTTGATGTATTCGACGACCACTTCGCCGCCGCCCTCTGGCGTGCGGACGCGCTGCGGCTTGGTCAGCGGCTTGACCTCGATGGACATACCGATCTTGTAGGCATCGCTGATGGCCGTATCCGGCAGGCAGGAAACCGGCAGCACCACATAGCCGACTTCGGCGGGGCGCAGGCCGATCACCAGCCGTTCGGCTTTGGTGATGAAGCGTTTGGGTTTCTTCTGGGCATCGCTTTCCGGCAGTTGCAGCGTCGCGGTGACATCCACGTTGGCGTCAGACGCATTCTGCACCAGCAGGATGGCTTCAAAGCTGCGTCCGGCGCGGACAACCCTGGGGCGGATCGCCAGCGCCAACTGGGCGACATTGGCGTTATAGCGCGGGCCGCCCGTGATATATCCCAGAATATCCGGCAGATTCGTATCCGACACGCGCAGCCCTCCCCCGTAAGCCATCCCCATTCCCTACATTATAGTCCAAAGCAAAATTCGGGTGTTGTCTACGCTCCTGAACAATAACCGAAAACTGGGTTGGAAGTTGGTTTGAAGCGCGTGGGGAACGGCCTACATCCAGTCGCGGTAGGGTCGTGAGGCCCAGTCTGTGACCTCATCCGCCACCTGGAACACGAAGGCGTTCTGTTCCGTCCGCTCCGAGGTTTCACGCTCATCCAGCAGTTTGGTCAGGTCATGCAGGCGGCGCAGCGGCTCATCTTTGGGCAGATGAACTTGCTGCGAGACGATGACCCCACCCAGCACCAACGGCATATACACGTCGCGGACGCTGAGCCGCTGGCGCGGTCGGCGCAGCGTGCGGACGAGGTAATCGGTGTAGGTCAGCAGTTCATCGGTGCTGCCCATATCCCGGCGGGTGGCCGCGCTGATCTGCCGGAAACCGTGGGTGATGGCATCCCGCAGCAGATCATCGTAAAGCGGGCCGCTCAGCGCCGTGATCGGATCATGCGTCGCTTCTTCATCGACCCCCAGCATGTGCAGCAGACCGCGACTCCAGTGCGGCAGCGGGATCGGGCTGCCATCCGTCGGCCAGCCCGTCCTGAGCAGCGTACTGATCGTATATTCGGCTTCTTCAGGATAAGCGTACTGATCCGGCGGCTGCGGAGCAAGCTGAAGTACCGAAACCAGCAGCTTGGTGATGAAATAGATTTCGACCGCCTCGACTGTGTAGTAAGGCTTAATGCGGCTTTGCGTCACCGGGTAGAGACTCTGGAACAGCGCCGCCGGATCGAGGCGCGGCAGCACCTCGTCCTGGAGCGTCTTGCGGTAGCGTTCCAGCAGCGGACGGGCATCGCTGTTGGCGCTCAGCGACCACAGGCTGAACCAGCCCGGCTGCACCTGACGCGACGGCTGCGGCTGCGGCGTGGCGACACCGAACCCGACCTCCAGCATCGTGCCCTTGAGTCCCCGCTTGCTGGCCGAGAAGGTCAGCATCTTCAGCGCGATGATCCGCAGGATCGTTTCTTCCGACAGGAAGAAGTAGTAATCCAGGTTGACTTCCGCTTCGACATCCGTCTCGCGAATGCGGCGCGGTTTGCTCAGCGCCTCCACCTCCAGATCGACGGCCAGTTTGTAATCCTGCCCCGGTGTGGCATCCGGCGCCGAATCAATCGGCATGACCAGATAGCCAACCTCCGCCGGGCCGAGGACAAAGCTGGCAGTCGGTTCTTTGCAGCGGAAGCGGTCAGCCTTGCGGACAGCATCTTTGGGCGGAAGCTGGAGCGTTGCCTTGATATCGACGTTGGCATCCGAAAGATTTTGAAACATCACGATGGCCGCGAAGGTGCGCCCGGCGCGGACAATCGGCGGACGCACCGCCAGCGCCGCCTGCACCGCGCCGATGGTGGCCCGCTTGTCATCGGTGATATAACCCAGCACATCGGGGTAATTCGGAGCTTGATAGGACATGGACGCTTCTCGACCCGCTCGATCCGATCACCACCCAATCCACACAGCCTACGCCGGGAGGCAGATCACGATCAAACACCACTAAAACTATTGTATTCGGATGTCGTACTTTTGCGAACGCGCATGGCACGGCTGTGTCTGCTAAGGCGCGTAGGTGATGAATTCCAGCAGGGAACCGTCTGGGTCGCGGAAGTAAACGCTGATGCCGTCCCCCTTTGCCCCGGCGCGCGGGACTGGCCCCATCTCGATCTCGACCCGATGGGCGGTCAGATGATCGATGGCTCCCTGAATTGGCCCCGGCCACTCGAAGCACAGATCGCTGCCGCCCGGCTGGACAGGCAGGCGAGCAACGGGAACCCCATGGACGTTCGGCCCGTGGCAGTTGAGCTGCTGGCTGCCGAAGCGATAGGCCCAACCGGCGCCGCGCTGGATGAGTTCGGCGCTCATCACATCCCGATAGAAGGCGTTGGAACGTTCCCAATCGGACACATGGATCACACAGTGATCGAGCTTGACCTGCGGCATTCGGATTCAATCCTTTCTAAACGTGTCGGGGCGATTATAATCCTCCAATCTGGTTGATTCAGCAGGAAAGACGCTCCAATGCCGCAGCCCTATCTGACCGTCATCCCCATCCACGCGCCCATCCAGAAACAGCTCTTTGACCTGCACGACACGCTGGTCAAGGCCATCGCCAGCGCCGGGGAAATCCTCCAGGACGGCGATGTGATCGCCATCTCCAGCAAGTATACCGCCATCAGCGAAGGCCGCGTCGTCGAACTGGCGGCGGTCGCGGTCAGCCCGGAGGCCGCAGCCCTGGCCGAACGCTACCACATGAACCCCCAGATAGCCCAGTTGGTCGTCCAGGAAGCTGAACACATCTTCGGCGGCATCCACGGCTTCCTGCTGACCGCCCACCACGGCATGATCCAGCCCAACGCTGGCATCGACCGCTCGAATATTCCCAACGGATTCGCCGTGCTTTTCCCGGCTGATCCGTATGAATCCGCCCGGCGGATACGTCAAGGATTGCGTGAACTTCTGGGCGTGGATGTTGGTATTATTCTGACCGATAGCTGGCTCATGCCCGGACGCCTGGGCACGACCGGCGTGGCGCTGGCCGTCGCCGGTTTCCGCCCGATCCAGGACGAACGCGGCAAAACCGATCTGTTTGGCAACCCCATGCAGGTCACGCAGCGCGGCCTTGCCGATACCCTGTGCGCGGCGGCGCAGTTGGTCATGGGCGAGCGCGACGAAGCCACACCCATCGTCATCCTGCGGAACAGCGGCATCCGCCTCGAAGACGTGACGTTGAGCGCCGCCGATGTATCCATTGACTGGCGGATGTGCATCTACGTCGAATCCTTGACAGAAGGCCGCTGGGATGTCATCTTTCAGCCGCAGCAGTGGCCCAGGGACTCCGCCCGGTAGTTCACAAGTAGAGAGGGATCGCACTTGACTTTGAAGACCCTGCTTCGCCTGTTGATGCTGAGCATTCTGGGCTGGCTGGCTCTAGCCGCCTGCGCCCCGGCCAGCATTTCACCGGCCTCGTCCTCTGGCGTGGAGAGCGTTATCGGTCCTTCGGATGACGGCGGGCTGTATCCACCGCAGGACCTCTCGCTGATTACCAGTACCGGCCGCCCACAGTTCATCAATGCTTACGCCAATTGGTGAACGACCTGCAACCGCAATGCGCCCATCGTGTATGGGCTTCAAGAAGTTTTCGGCGACCGTATCGATTTCATTCACCTCAACGTCGATCTGGCAGTGACGAACTCAGCCCGTGAACGCTTCGGCCTGACGGATCGATCCCAGTACATCCTGGTCGATCCCCAGGGGAACATCATCGACAAGTGGGTTGGGCCGCTCAGCCAGGAGACGGTCGAGCAGGCGCTTCAGACGTACTTGGGCGGGTAAATCAGTCCAATTTGCCTCCCCCGGAATCAAGCCGACGATGCGTAGGGGGCGACCCGTGTGTCGCCCCGCCATAACCAATCCTGCCCCGAAATCCGAATACACCCCCCACCGTCCACTGTTTTGCCGTTCCGCGTAATCTCAGTTATGATCAGCCGATTTCCCTATGCTGGACAATAACGATGGGTCAGTATCTGCTGCGCCGGGCATTACAGGGCATTCCAACCTTCTTTGGCGTGACGGTTGTCTCGTTTCTGTTGATGATTTTCGCGCCGGGTGACCCCATCACACTTATTACATTTGCGCCGAATCGAGATCCCGAAGCCGCTGAAGTGATGCGTCGTGAACTGGGTCTCGACCAGCCGCCGCTGACGCAGTATTTCTACTGGCTGGTGGGCAACGATTGGGTGCAGCTCGACATTGATGGTGATGGGGTGGGTGATACCTACGGTGAGCGGCGTGGGCTGCTGCGCGGCGACCTGGGCATTTCGATTCGGCAGCGCGAACCCGTGCTGAGCCTGATCATCGAGCGCATCCCAGCGACGCTGCTGCTGACCTTTACGGCGCTGGTGCTGGGTTACAGCATGGGCATCGCGCTGGGCGTGATCGCTGCGGTGTATCACAAGACCTGGATCGACCAGCTTGTCCGTATCATCTCGGTGATTGGTAATGCGGTGCCGGCATTCTGGCTCGGCCTACTGCTGATCATCGTCTTCAGCGTGACGCTGGATTGGCTGCCGATGAGCGGAATGCGCGACATTGCGAGCCGCTCGGATGCCTTTGATCCACTGGAGACGGCACGGCATATGGCGATGCCCGTGTTTGTATTGTCGTTGGGGACGATTGCCTTCGTCTCGCGCTTCACCCGCACCGAACTGCTGGAAGTGCTGTCCCAGGATTACATCCGCACTGCGCGCGCCAAAGGGTTAGCAAACCGGGCAGTCTGGATTCGTCATGCCACGCGCAATGCACTGCTGCCAGTGGCAACCTTTCTGGGGCCGGGGCTGGGCACGCTGCTCAGCGGCGCGGTGATTGTCGAGCAGGTGTTTACCTGGCCGGGCATGGGGCGGTTGGTGGTGACCGCCGTCCTGAACCGCGATTATCCCGTCGTGATGGGGTCTGTGGTGATTGCCTCGGTGATGTTTATTCTGGGCGTGTTGCTCTCAGATATTCTGTATGCGCTGCTCGACCCGCGCATCCGTTTGGAGTAAGGCATGAGCGCCGTCCTATCCACTGTGAACTCTCAAGAGCGATCTCGAACGCTGCTGCAGGACGGGGTGCGCCATTTGCTGCGCGACCATCTGACAATGGCTGCGCTCATCATTCTGCTGGTCGCCACATTCATTTGTATTTTTGGGCCGCCCGTTGTTGAGAATGTGCTGCAAATTGACGAGATGCGCACGAACACCAGCCAGCGCTTCTTCCCGCCCGGCACAGAAGGTCACCTGCTCGGCACGGACCACCTGGGGCGCGACCAGCTCATCCGCCTGATGTACGGCGGGCGCGTGTCGCTGGCAATTGCCTACACCGCCAGCGTGATGATCGTCCTCATCGGCATCGTCCTGGGGCTGGCCTCTGGTTACTATGGCAAGCGCGTGGATGATGTCATCACCTGGGCGGTGAACACGCTGAACTCGATACCGCCGCTGTTCATCCTGCTGATTGTCGCCGCGATCTGGCAGCCCAAGGCGGAAACATTGATCCTGATCCTGGCCCTGACGGGCTGGACGGGCACGACGCGCTTGGTGCGCGCCGAGGTGCTGAGCCTGAAGGAGCGCGATTATGTGCTGGCGGCGCGGGCGCTGGGCGCGACTGACCTGCAACTCCTGTTCGTCCATATCCTGCCGAACCTGCTCTCGATTGTGATTGTCACCGGATCAATCATCGCGGGTAACCTGATACTGATCGAGTCGGGCTTGAGCTTCCTGGGTGTTGGCGTACAGCCGCCCGTGCCGACCTGGGGCAACATGCTGACCGACTCGCGCACCTACTTTGCGACTGGTGTGCATCTGGTTGTGTGGCCGGGGCTGCTGATCATGGTGACGGTGATGTGCTTCTACCTGGTGGGTGATGGTCTGCGCGACGCGCTTGATCCGCACCGGATACGACTGGGAACAGGCCGCAGCAAAGGGTAGAGCAGCATGAGGAAAAGCAACCGGGCATTGTTCCTGGCCGTGATCGGACTGGCGCTCGTCGTGGTGGTGCTGGTCGTTGCGCGATTGGCAATGCCCCTTGACCCGCTGCCGCTGACACAGGTCTTTGACGACAGTCCCCAGGGTTTTACGATCCGCTATCCTGCCGACTGGGATTACACCATCCCCATGCAGGGGCTGATACTCTTCGGCCCCAGTGCGACGCTGTTCCAGGCCAGGCCGGGACCAACCTTCACCATCCAGCGTCTGGGGCCGTTGGCTACGTTTGGCGCGCTGGAAGAGGCGCTCGATCTGTATCTGCGGCGCGGGCCGCTGCGTGAAGATCGTTTTTGGGAGCAGCAGGGGCAGATCAGCAGCATCACCTTCCAGAATCGCCCGGCGCTGCGCGTCGAGATCGCCGGCCGGGAGTTTGAGGACACTCCGGAATCGCGCGTGAATATCCTGGCGACGCTGGCACAGAACACATTCGTCTATGTCATCGCAATGACGGCGCCGCAGGAGAACTGGGCGGCAGTTGAGCCGACGCTGCAAGCGATGCTCGACAGCCTGGAAATCCTCGAATAGCCCGCCTCGCAAAAAGAACAGGGATGAGCGCCTGCCCATCCCTGTACGAAATCATTGTGGCGACACGGCGCTGCCGCGTCCGCCGTCGCTATTGAAATCTACCCACCCAGCGACCAGTCCTGAACGTGTCCGGTGTAGCCATAGAAGACCCACGACGGCCCAGGTTCAAAGCCGCTGATGCGCTTGTTGGCGATCTGGTAGATATTCGGCGTGAACGTCCAGTCATAGGCCACGTCATCGTGGGCGATCTGCTGAATCTGCTGGTAGATTGCCGCGCGCGCGGCCAGGTCGCAGCCGGGAACAGTGCGCGCCTGCGTGACCAGTTCGTCGATCTGCGGATTGACATACGAGGCCAGGTTATTGCCCGCGCCGGGTACATCCTCGCTGGTCAGCAGCAGCGTCATGAAGTCGTTCGGGTCAGGCGGAGCCGTACCACCGCTGTTGCTCATCGGCGTGGCATCGTAGTTCTGACCGAAGTAGATATCATCCAGATAATTCGCCCATTCGACCAGTTCCAACTGCACGTCGAAGCCGATCTGGTTGAGCTGATCCTGGGCGATGATCGCCGTCGTCTCGAACATGTTCAGAATGTTGCTGTAACGAATGGTGAACGAAAGCTTCACGCCGTCTTTCTCGCGCACGCCGTCACCATCGCTGTCCACCCAACCTGCTGCTTCCAGGGTTTGCGCCGCCATCTCCGGGTCATACGGATATGGCTCAACCGCGCTGTTGTACGCCCAGGTCACGCTGGGGGCTACTGCCCCGATCAGGCGTGTGCCGCCTGTGTCGCCGCCGAGGGTCGCCAGGATGTCCTGCTTGTTGTAGCCCATTGCGACGGCCTTACGGACGTTGACATCGCTGAACAGCGGGTGCGGAGTCTGTTCGACCGGGTTGCCCGCTTCGTCAACGGCAGGCTGTGGATTGTTGGGGTCTGCCCAGTTCAGCGAAAGGAAATTGACGGTGTACTGCGGGAAGAACTGGTATTGCAGGTTTTCCGTGTTTTGAATCTGCGAGAACAGGTCACCCTGGAAGTAGGTGTAGTCAATCTCACCGGCCTGGATAGCCTGGAGGGCGACAGTCTGTTCACCGATCACGCGGTTGACCAGGAAGGGAATCTGCGGTGCGCCGCCCCAGAAATCAGGATTGGCACGGAAGCGCTGCCCCTCGTCCGGTGCCCAGCTTTCCAGAATGTAAGGGCCGCCGCTGATGTCGGGGTTCATGTTGAAGTCGCTCTCCATGAAATCGCTGAAGTCCGCCGCGTACTTATGGGCGGGCATGAAGCGGATGGCGCCAAACTGGCTCAACGCCGCGCAGTCCGCCGAGGTCAGCTTGATTTCATAGGTGCGGTCATCGATCTTGTTGACCGATTCGATCAGGTCGACGTTCGATTCCAGCACAGTGGCGATGGCTTCCTGCTGGATGGCGTTGATCGTGAAGATCATGTCATCAGCCGAGATCGGCGTGCCATCGCTCCATGCCGCGCCTTCAACGATGGTGAAGGTGTACGTCAGGCCATCTTCCGAAACCGTCCAACTGGTCAGCCCCGGCATCGGTTCACCGGTGAAGCTGTCCACCGACACCGGCGCGGGGAACAGCAGGCTGTAAGCCTGGAACGATGCGCCGTCTGAGGCCAGCGCCGGATTGAACGTACTGATGTTGCCGAAACCACGAATGACGACTGTATCGTCGTCCTGGGCTGCGGCGATGCTGAGCGGCAGCGCCACCAGAAGCACCAGCACAAGCAGGAGTAACCGCTTCATATCAAACCCTTCCTTGTCTAATCAAATTTGGCATAAATTTGGAGAGTTGTGCAAACAGTGTTGTACCATGCTTTACACAATTCGTCCACGCTGTTGCTTGGATGGCAGTGTATTGATGGAGGAAAGCAATCAAATCCAAATGATTTTGATGGCTTTTGACCGAAAAGATCATTTGAGTTCGATCTCACTTCCCCATGAGTTCGGTGGAAACATCCTGCGCTCAATCAAACTATGCGGGGAATCGAACAGCATAGTTGAATTTCCACCGAATTCGATACAGAACCGCTTCGATCCGGTTTGGATCGCCCGTATTGTTGGCTTCAGTGGCTCTAGCTGTTTTCGATCAGCGTGTACAAGTCCTGGGTTTCCCGCGACGGCTTGATATCGAAGTCGCGCCGCAGATAGTCTACCAGCGCCAGATATTGGGCGCGGGCATCTTCCTTACGTCCCAGCTTCAGATACAGGCTCATCACTTCGCGCTGAATATCTTCGCGTTCCGGGGTTTGCGTCAGCGCCCGCGTGAAGAATCCCAGCGCCGCCAGATCATCGCCGCGCCGTTTGTTCAGCCGTCCCAGGCTGATGAGCGCCTGTGCGTTCAGGGTACGCAGATGGTCGCGCCGGGCGCGCATCCATTCCATCGAGCCTTCCTGGAGATACGGGGCGCGGTAGGCATCGACCGCCCGCAGCAGCAGGCGTTCTTCTTCGGCCTCATCCCCCGTCACCATCGCCTGCTCGACATCCGCTTGGAAATCATTAACATCATAGTGCCGGGTGAGCTTCTCGCTCGGCGTATAGAAACCGGCGTTGTACTGCGTCAGCTCGAAGCTCTTCGTCGGATCGATCTTCATGCTGATCCGCTCGCTGATCTTCCGCTTGGTCACGTGGAACACATTTGTTGCTTCCTTCGTGGGAAGGTTCGGCCAGAAGACATCGAAGATTTCCTGGCGCGTGACCATCGGGCGGTCTACGAAAAAGAAGAAGAGGTTGCGGGGCAGCTCTCCAT
>JAEUQZ010000116.1 GCA_016788965.1 Anaerolineae bacterium
CAGACCGTTTCGGCCATCTCCATGACCTTGCCGCAGGCGTCATCCAGCGTGAGCGCGACGCCCGCGCCGATGCTCCCGGCGGTGGTCAGCCCGACGTGGCAGACGATCAGATCGGCTCCGGCCTTCACCATCGCGCGGGCTTCATCGGGGTTGAAGACATACGGCGAGGTGAACAAGCCCTGCTCGTGAGCGAGGCCGATCATCTCGACCTCTTTGTCGTAGCCCATGCCCGTCGCTTCCAGATTGGCGCGGAACACGCCGTCGAACAGGCCGACGGTCGGGAAGTTCTGCACCCCGGAGAAGCCGATCTCCTGAATCTGCTTGAGGAAGTAGGGCATCACCCGGAACGGGTCGGTTCCGTTGACGCCCGCCAGCACTGGTACGTTCCTGACCACGGGCAGCACTTCCCCGGCCATCTCCATGACGATGGCGTTGGCATCGCCGTAGGCCATCAGCCCGGCCAGCGAACCGCGCCCGGCCATGCGGTAGCGCCCGGAGTTGTAAATGATGATGAGGTCGGCCCCGCCCAGTTCCTCGAATTTGGCCGAGATGCCCGTGCCCGCGCCCACCCCGATGATCGGTTTGCCCGCGGCCAGTTGATCCCGCAGGCGCTTCAATATGGTCTCGCGTGAAAAAGCCATGCCTATCCTCTTGCTCTCATCCAACCAGGCGCTCGCAGCGCCTCGGCGGGTCAATCGAGCGCATTCTGTGGACGCCATTTTTGGCGTCCGAATTCACCCCACAACCGAAACGCACCCGTTCAATGGATTTCCCTAACCCCTAATCCCCAATCCCTAACCCCTGACCATCTTCAACAGCGCCTCAACGGTCGCCGTGGCGAACGCCGGATCATTGATGTCCTGCGGCATTTCGACCACCGGAATATCCGGGCGCAGATTGGCCTTGAGCGCGGTCACGAAGGCCTGCATCGCCTCCGGCCAGTAGAACGGCTTGTCCGGCAGGTCGATCTCCGACCAGCCACCCCAGGGGATGTAGACCGCCAGTGGGCCGCGCGCCGCGTTAAGCTTCTCGGCGAAGATCGTCCCCAGTCGGGTATTTTCCTCCGGCGTCGTCCGCATCAGCGTGATGTTGGGATTCCACTGGTAGAACTTGCGCCCCTGGTACTGGGCGGGGATGGTCTCCGGCGCCCAGAAGTTGCACATATCCAGGCAACCGGGGGCGACGATCTGCGGCAGCCCTTGCTGCGCCGCCGCTTCCAGACGATGCGGCCCGGCGCTGAGGACTCCGCCCAGCAGTTCATCCGCCCATTCGGTGGTCGTCAGGTCGAGGAGGGCGGTGATGAGGCCGTCGGCGATCAGCGCCTCCATCTGGCGGCCGCCCGCCCCGGTGGCGTGGAAGACCAGCACCTCGTATCCGGCCGCTTCCAGCAGGGTTTTGGCGGTGTTGACGGCGCGGGTGGTGTTGCCGAACATCGTCACCGCGACGGTCGGTTTATCCTCGCCCGCCGCCGCTTCCCCGGCCACCATGCCGCAGATCGCTCCGGCGGCGTTGGTGTAGATCAGGCGGCTGATGCGGTTGATCCCGTTCACGTCGATGATCGAGGGGATCATGACGATATCGCTCAGCCCGACGAAGCCGCTGACATCGCCGGAGGCCAGCGTACTGACCATCACTTTCGGGAAGCCAATCGGCAGCGCCCGCATGGCGCTCGTGGCAATCGAGGTTCCGCCGCCGCCACCCATGCCGATGATGCCATGAATTTGCCCGGCATCGTACAACCGCCGGGCGATGACCGCCGCGCCCCGCACCATCACTGTCATCGCTTCGCCCCGGTCGGCGCGGGCGACCAGATCGGCCAGCGCCGCGCCGCCCGCTTCCGCCACCTGTTCATGGCTGACCTGCGGCAGAAACACCGGTTGGCCGAGGACGCCCGTATCGATCATGAGCGTCTGGAAGCCGCGCCGCTCGATTTCCGCCTTGAGGAAGGTGAAATCGGCTCCTTTGGTATCCAACGCGCCGATTATGGCGATGGTCTTGGTCATACTACCCCCGCCACACATACGTTCCATGTGGGTAATTGGTCACTTCGACTCGCCAGGGCGTCAGCTTGAGGATGCCGAAATCCGGGTCATCGACCGCCTTGAAGATCGGTTCCGGGTCATAACCCATCGGCGGCGCGGCGTTCTTGAACGCATCCCAGACATGCTGCTTGCTGGCGGCATCATCCTGCCATTCGGCCAGGCATTCGACGTAGACGGGTTTGGCGACCTCGCCAACGTAAGCCAGCGAAACATGAGCATTCTGCGCCAGATGTCCGGCTTTGGCCGTGTGTCGCCCGGTGGCGATCCAGCCGACCGGCCGTCCATCGACGACCTCCCAATAGGGATGCAAGACGCGCGTGCGTGGACGATTGTGAGCATCGACGGTCGCAACCGCGCACCACACCACCCGGAAGACCCGCTCGATGAATTCCTGCTCGATCTCCGCGAACTGCTGGACCTGCATGGCTCTCACTCCGTGACAACCGGGCGATTCCGGCGGACGGGCACTAGACCATTTCTGAGCAGTCGATGCGTAGGGGTACGCTGACCGTACCCCTACAGCCTCTCACCTAATACTTCACATCCACGGCGCGGCCAGTCTTCGACGACTTGACAATGGCGTCGCAGATGACGGCGTTGCGGTAGCCATCCACGAAGGACGCGCCATACGGCTCGACCTTCCACTTGCCCAGGATCGCCCCGAAGAAGTGGTTGAACTCGTGGACGAAGGTATGTTCCCAACCGATGATGTGTCCGTGCGGCCACCAGTTCTCCCAGTAGGGATGGAAGCTCTCGGTCACGAGGACATCATGAAAGCCGCGCGTCTCCTTCGGGTCTTCACCCGCCCAGAAAACTTCCAACTCGTTCATCCGCTCCAGGTTGAAGCGGATCGAGCCTTTCTCGCCGTTGATCTCGATGCAGTTATAGTTCTTGCGGCCGTGGCAGAAGCGCGAAGCTTCGACCGTGCCGACCGCGCCGTTCTCGAACTCGAACAGCGAGACGAAAGCATCATCGACATCGACCTTGCCCATTCCCTTGCCATCTGGCATCGGACGCTCCGGCACGAACGTCTTGGTCATCGCCATGACCCGCGACGGCTCACCGACCAGGAAGCGGCCCAGGTCGATCACATGCGCCCCCAGATCACCGAGCGCCCCGCTGCCTGCGACTTTGGCATCCAACCGCCAGATTTTGGGGAAGTTCGGATCGATGATCCATTCTTGCAGGTAGACGGCGCGGAAGTGGAAGATGCGCCCCAGCGCCCCGCTTTCGATCAGCCGCCGCGCCTGGACGATGGCCGGGACGAAGCGGTAGTTGAAGGCGACCATATGCTGCACGCCCGCCTGCTGCACGGCATCGAGCATCTTGTAGGCTTCCGAGGCGGTGCGGGCCAGCGGCTTCTCGCAGAAGACATGCTTGCCGGCTTTGGCCGCCGCGATGCTCGGAACGGCGTGGGTGTCGTTCGGCCCGCCGTTGTCGAAGACATCGACCTTCTTGTCGCGGATCAGCTTGCGCCAATCTGTGTAGGTTTTGGCATAGCCGAAGCGTTTGGCGGCCTCGGCGGTCGCGCCTTCATTGCGGCCACAGATGGCCTGCAAGCGCGGTATAGCAATCGGCGGATACATCATATAGGGCAGCTTCTTCAGCGCGTTGGAGTGCGCCTTACCCATGAAGGCATAACCCAGCATCCCGACGCCGATTTCGGGCGCACTGCCTTCGGCCTTCGCGCCCGCCATAGTCGTAAAGCCAACTTCTTCTGGCATGATGGCTGTTCCCCTTACTTGCGTTCAAAGGCAGCGTCGAAGGCCATGTTCGACGGCGCGAAATCATTATCCTTGACGAACTCGACGGCTTCCGCCGCGCCGCGTTCCCGATCCATGCCGCTGTCTTCCCACTCCACCGACAGCGGGCCGGTGTAGCCGGCGCGGTTGAGCGCCCGCACCATCGCATCCAGGTCGAGGTCGCCGCGCCCCGGCGAGACGAAGTTCCAGCCGCGGCGGTGATCGCCGAACTGGATGTGCGAACCCAGGATGCTGTTCCAGCCGTTCAGGTTCACCCGCGAGTCCTTGACATGGACGTGGTAGATGCGATCCGGGAAGCGGTCGATGAAGTTGACCGGATCGAACTGCTGGTGGATGAAGTGGCTGGGGTCGTAGTTGAAGCCGAAGGCCGGGCGGTGATTGAGCGCCGCCAGGGTCCGCTCGGCGGTGTAGATGTCATAGGCGATTTCCGCCGGGTGGCATTCCAGCCCAAAGCGCACGCCGACTTCATCGAAGACATCCAGGATCGGGTTCCAGCGGTCAGCGAACTCGCGGTAGCCAGCCTCGATCATGGCGTCGGTCGTCGGCGGGAAGAAATACAGCATATGCCAGACCGGGCTGCCCGTGAAGCCGTTGACCACCTTGACGCCGAACTTGGCGGCGGCGCGGGCGGTCTTCTTGACCTCTTCGGCGCAGCGCTGGCGCACGCCTTCCGGCTTGCCGTCACCCCACAGGTGCGGCGGCAGGATGGCTTTGTGGCGCTCGTCGATGAGCGTATCGGCCACGCACTGGCCGACCAGATGCGTGCTGATGGCGAAGCACTTCAGCCCGTGCTTCTCCAGGATGTCCCAACGCCCCTTGACGTAGCTGTCGCTTTCCAGGGCTTTATCGACCTCGAAGTGGTCGCCCCAGCAGGCCAGTTCCAGGCCGTCGTAACCCATGGCGCTCGCTTTGTGCGCCAGCGTATCCAGGGTCAGGTCGGCCCATTGTCCGGTAAACAGTGTGACAGGTCTTCCCATGATGATCTCCTTATTTGCAGTGTCGTTCAGTCAGACTGTCATCAAATCGTGTCCATGTCGCGCCGGGAGTCCCGCGCCCTCAATCCCCGACGGCCGCAGCCGGGCGGATGACGGGCTGACGGCGGCGTTCCCCGCCCACCAGTTCCCGCCCGATCAGATAGACGGCCGCGCCGGGAAATAGATTGAAGAGGATCAGGAAGGGCATCTCCACCTGATTGAAGCTGCGGATGGCTTCGTCCGCGATCTGCGCCTTGCGGGCATCATCGTAGGTGTTCCAGACGCGCTGGCGGATGCCGTAGGGTTCGCTGGGCGCGTTGCTGCCGATGGCGGCGGCATTCAGCGCCACCATCAGGACGACGGCCGCGACCGCGCCGATGAGGTGCTGGCTGCGCGTCAGCGGCGCGATGCTGTCATCGTAATCCGCCCGCGGCCCCACGATGTGGCTCCACAGGATGAAGCCCAGCGTCGAGAACAGCAGCACCAGGAAGCCGTAGCGGTAGGGGATGAAGCTCCACGGATTGAACAGGCACACCGTCCCGAAGACGATGCCGCCGATAATGAGGTACTCCATCGCTTTGTAGGTGCGTCCGGGAATCTTGCCGTTGAAGCGCCGCGCCGCCAGCACGATCAGCAGGATGTACAGCAGCAGCACGCCCACGAAGGCGAAGAAGAACGGGATGGCGTGGAAGAGGACGCTGTTGCGGGTTTCTTCCGCCACGATGCCCGGAACCCACGTCCCGAAGACGTAAGCCAGGATGAACATCACCAGCGCGATTCCGCCCAACCACTTGACCGGCCCCAGGTATCTGGACATGCGATGCTCCGCTTCTTGATCGGCCGTCAGGCGGCCAGCAGTTTCTTCAGGAAATTGACGCCGTTCTGCGCCAGCGCGTCCTGGCTGGCCTCGAAGGGACGCCAGATCGCCGCCGCGCGGGCGATGCTCTTGACCTTGTTGGTGAAGGACTCGATCACCACTGGGCCGTCATAGCCGATGTCGCGCAGCGCCGCGGCCACTTCGTTCCAGGTCACGTTGCCGCTGCCCGGCGCGCCCCGGTCATTCTCGCAGGCGTGTAGATGGCACAGCCGCGGCCCGGCGGCGCGGATGGCCGCCCCCAGTGACTTCTCTTCGATGTTCATGTGGAAAGTGTCCAGCATGATCCGGCACGACGGATGCGCCACCCGATCCACCACCTCGACCACCTGCGTGGACAGGTTGATGAAGCTGGTCTCGAAGCGGTTGAGCGGCTCGATGCCCAGCACCACGCCGCGATCCCCAGCGTATTCCGAAAGGCTGCGTAGGTTCTTCACCAGCGTATCGACATCTTTGGCGCGTTCCTCGGCCGTCTGCTGCCAGACGCGCCCGACCGCCGAGTAAATCGGCCCGACCAGATTCGTCCCGCCCAGCGCCTGCGTCGCGTCGATGCAGCCACGAATGTAATCCATGCCGTTGGCCTGGATCGCCGGATCAGGATGCACCAGATCGCGGTCAGGCCCCATGGCGGCGCAGGTACTCACGCCCAGGCCCTGGTCGGCGATGATCTTCGCTCCCGCCTTGTGATCCAGGTCGGAGAGGCTCTCCAGCGGGACTTCGATCCAGTCGAAGCCCATCCCCTTGACCAGCGGAGCCAACCGCTTCAGTTCGTCCGCAGTGAGTGGGGAAACCCACACCCAGGTATTCACACCAAAACGCATGATCTTTTCTCCTGAAGTTCTTTCGTTTTATCCCCGGAAGCGATCCCGTTCACGGATCGTCCTCCAGGGTATCTCCTGTGAAAATAGGCGCTCAATTCCCTTATGCGCTTTCAAGAATAGGGTCGCACATCGCGCTGCCTTTTGTCCCTTCAGTGGACATGGCTTTTCGGCAGCCGGACACTTTAGTGTCTGGCGGCACAAACCCAAAATTCGCCCTGTTTGCATCCCTTTGTGGTGTCGTTTCCCACATGGTGAGCTTCCTTGAGAGTAGCTGCTCTCACCCAAACACGTGTCTTCGTAGGGACGGGCTTCTGCCCGTCCGGTATTCTTGGTCCTCGCCGAACCCCCGTAGGGGGTGATCTTCACCTAGCCGAGTGATTTCATCTCTCGGCAGCGCCCCATCCCTAATCCCCAACCCCTATTCCCTGATCCCTGCCTTCCGCCCCTTGTCCCCCTCTCCGCGCAGCGGAGAGGGGGACTATGGAGGGAGAGGAGGGAGAGTGTCAATTCAAGCGCAGGCCATCATTGCTGAAGAAGTGCAGGCGGTCATGCACGATCTCGAAGGGCACTTCTTCATCCAGCCCGTAGGGCGAAACGCCCGGCACGATGCTCAGCAGCGTTTGCTCGCCGCAGCGCACATGCACGATGCTCTCGACGCCCAGGGGCTCGGTCAGCACCACCCGGCCTGTGAAGCTGCCGTGTCCCAACTGGATGTCCTCCGGGCGGATGCCCAGCAGCACCTCGCCGGGCAGATTCCCCCGCGCCGGGACGCTCAGCCCCGTCTGCCGCACCGCCAGCGTGCCATCCTCGCGGGAGGCCGGCAGCAGGTTGATGCGCGGCGTCCCCACCAACTGTGCGACCATCGTCGTCGCTGGATGGTCGTAGATGTCCGACGGCGTGCCGATTTGCAGGATGTGGCCGTGATCCAGCACGGCGATCCGGTCGGCCATCGTCAGCGCCTCGATCTGGTCGTGGGTCACGAACAGCGTCGTGCTGTGCTGCACCTTTTGCAGGTGCTTGAGTTCCACCCGCAGGCTTTCGCGCAGCTTGGCATCCAGATTGGAGAGCGGCTCATCCATCAGGAAGATGCGCGGCTCGCGGACAATCGCCCGCCCAATGGAGACGCGCTGCATCTCGCCGCCGGAGAGCTTGGCCGTCTTGCGTTCGAGTAGATGCGTGATGCGGAGCTTTTCGGCGGCCTCGGTCACCCGGCGGCGGATCGCATCTTCCGGCGTCTGTCGCAGTGGGGAGCGCAGTGGGAAGGCCAGGTTATCGTAGACGCTCATGTTCGGGTAAAGCGAATACTGCTGGAAGACGAAGGCCACGTCGCGGTCGGCCGGTTGGAGTTCATTCACATCCCGCCCGTCGAACAGCACGCTGCCTTCATTCTGCTTTTCCAACCCGGCCACTACCCGCAGTGTAGTGGTCTTGCCCGCGCCCGTCGGCCCCAACAGGACGAAGAACTCGCCGTCCTTGACTTCGAAAGAGACATCCGCCAGAGCGACGGTCTCGCCGTAGTGCTTGGTGATGTGGTCGAGCCGAACGTCGCTCATGAGACCTGCTCCTCGCGCAGCGCCTTCTCCGTCGTAGGATGGAAGAAACGCACCATCTTGGGGTTCAAATCGAAGCGCAGCGGCTCGCCGATGCTGTAAGCTGCCCGCCGGTCGGCCCGCACATGTACGATCTGGTCGCGGGACAGTTCGACGTGCAGCACGCTGTAGCTGCCGTGCATCTCATTGGCGTAGGTCACGCCCGTCAGTGCCCCATTGGCAGCGATGCTGGCCGCTTCTGGCCGGAAACCGACGATCACCTTGCCGTCCTGATCCAACCCCTTGCCCAGCGCCGCCCGCCAGCCCTCGCTGACGCGGAAGCCGCCGCCGTTGATGTGGATCATCCCGTCTTCATAACGAGCCGGGATCAGGTTCATGCCCGGACTGCCGATGAAGCGGGCCACGAATAGGTTGGCCGGGTTGTGGTAAACATCGGCGGGGGAAGCCGACTGCTGCACCTCGGCGTTGGACATGACCACGATGCGGTCGCCCATCGCCATCGCTTCGATCTGGTCGTGGGTGACGTAGACCGTGGTGGCGTGCTGGTCGATATGAAGCTGCTTGATCTCCGCCCGCATCGATTCGCGGAATTCGGCGTCCAGCGCCCCCAGCGGCTCATCCATCAGGAAGGCCGCCGGACGCCGCACCAGCGCCCGCGCCAGCGCCACCCGCTGCTGGTCGCCGCCGCTCAGACTGCCGGGATGCTTATCCAGCAGGTGGTCGATCTTGAGCATTGTGGAAACTTCGGCCACGCGCGTCTTGATTTCCGGGCGGGCCATGCCCTCGGCCTGGAGCGGGAAGGCGATGTTGTCGCGCGAAGTCAGGTGGGAATACAGCGCGAAGAACTGGAAGACAAAAGCGATGTTGCGTTCGCTGGGATGGTTCCAGGTGACATCCTGTCCATTGAAGAGGATGTTCCCGCTGGTGACGGCCTCCAGGCCGGAGATCATCCGCAGCGTCGTGGTCTTGCCGCAGCCGGACGGCCCCAGCAGGACGACGAACTCGCCGTCACGGATGGTCATGTCCAGCGGCTTGACGGCGTAGCTTTCGCCAAACTTCTTCTCGACGCGCTTGAGTTCAATCGTTGCCATGATGTTATGTTGCCTCAGCCTTTGCGGATCGCGCCGAAGGTGACGCCCCGCAGCAGGTGCTTCCGCAGCGCGAAGGTGACGATCACCACCGGGATCAGGAAGATCAGCGACCCGGCGGCGATGGTAGACCACTCGATGCCGCCCGTGCCCAGGATCAGCGGGATGCTCGGCGGCGCGGTGCGGGCGTTGTTGGAGGTCAGCAGGAGCGCGAAGGCATATTCGTTCCAGGAAAAGATGAAGGAGAAAACCGTCGTGGCCGCGATTCCGGTCGTGGCCTGCGGCAGCACGATCTTGCGGAAGGCTTGCAGGCGCGTATAGCCATCGACCAGCGCCGCGTCTTCGTACTCGCGCGGAATCTCGTCGATGAAGCCCTTCAGCAGCCACACGGCGAACGACAGGTTGAAGCTGGTGTACAGCAGGATCATGCCCAGGTGGGTGTCGTACAGCCCCAACTGACGGTACATCAGGAAGATCGGCACGGTCACGACCACCGCCGGCAGCATACGCTGGCTGAGGATGAAGAAGAGCAGATCATCCTTGCCCGGCACATTGAAGCGGCTGAAGGCATACGCCGAAAGCACCGCAAAGCCGACCGACAGGATCGTCGAGGTTCCGGCGATGATGATCGAGTTGAGGAGCTGCGTCCCAAACTGGCTCGGCCCGGTGATCGTCTGCTGGCGTGCCAGCAGCACCTGATCGCCCCAGCTCAGATCGGTGCGCTGCTGGTAGGCGTCCCACTCGCCGGACGAAAGCTGGCGCGACTCGGTGAACAGGCTGACGAAGCCTTCCAGCGTCGGCGTGAAGAACACAATCGGCGGGACCGATACGGCATCGGGCAGCGACTTGAAGGCCGTCATGCCCATCCAGACGACCGGGATCAGCGTGATGAGCGCGATGATGACCGCGATCACGGCGCGGATGCCGCCGGTCACGCGCGGGCGCAGCCCGACCATATCGACGCGCGTGGAATAATTGACGGGAGCGTGGGTGGGAGCGGATTGGGCGGCCATCTTATGATCCTCTGGCCTTGTTCAACTGGCGGATATACAGGTTGCTGACGGCGATGATGATGACCAGGATGATGTAGGCCAATGCGCTCGACATGCCCGTATCGTACTGTCCCTGGAAGGCCAGCTTGTACAGGCGGATCGAGACCGTTTCGGTGTTGTCGCCTGGGCCTCCGCCTGTCAGCCCCATGACCAGATCGAACTGTTTGAACGCTTCGATGGTCCTGAACAGCACTGCGATCAATAGCAGCGGCATGACCTGCGGCAGTGTGATTCGCCGGAACTGGAACCATCCGCTCGCCCGGTCGATGGCCGCGGCCTCATACAGGTATTCAGGGATGGCGCTCAGCCCGGCCAGCGCCAGCAGCATGACGAAGGGACTCCACATCCACACATCGACGATGATGATCGCCCACAGCGCCAGATCCGGCTGCGAAAGCCACTGTGGAGACGTATTGATGTCCGTATAGCCCAGCATGTAATTGAGGATGCCGGACGAGGGATTGAAGATCAGTTTCCAGAAGACGGCTACCACGATGGGCGAAAGCATCATCGGGATCAGAATGACGGTCGTCAGCAGGCCGCTACCCTTGAACTTCGAGCGCAGCAGCAGCGCCATCCCGAAGCCGATCAGGGTTTGCAGCGCGACGGAAACGAGCGCGTAGCGCCCGGTAAGCGCGAAGTTGTTCCAGAAACCGGAGTCATTCAGGATCGTCAGGTAGTTTTGCAGTCCGACCCATTCCGGCGGGACATCCGAAATCACCGAAAACTTGGTGAAGCTCAAAAACAGGCTGTAAATCAGCGGAAATATATTCATCAGAATCAACAGGATCACCGTCGGCAGGATGAACAACTGCACGATCCGCACATCGCTCAGATACCGCCGGCCTGTCGAAGAAGACGGCTGGGCCGAGACCGGAAGACTCGTTTGCTGGGTACTCATGGTGTGAACCGGAAGTCCTCTGGATTGCGGGAGGGCGGCGCGCCGCCCTCCCATCTTCGAGTTGGATGAAACAGGTGTCCGTTATTGGACGTAACCCGCTTCGACGAGGATGGCATCCATTTCTTCCGCCATCTTGTCCATCGCTTCCTGAGCCGTACCCTGGCCGGCGACCACATAGTTCGCCAGGTTGGTCTGCGCCGGGACCAGCAGCTTGCCGAATTCAGGAATGTTGAAGAAGTCCTTGACGAAGGTCATCGTCTCGGCGAAGGCCGCGTTGTAGGGCGCGATCTCCAGGAATTCCGGCGATTCGAGGACGGCGATATTGCAGGTATAGCCACCCAGTTCCGCCCAACGCTTCTGCACATCTTCCTGCGCGAACCACAGGATGAAGTCCAGCGAGGCCTGCTTGCGATCATCGGCGATGTAGCTGTTCACGCTGATGCCCTGGCCGCCCAGCGCCGCAAACCGCTGCCCATCCGGGCCAGCCGGCATCGAGAAGTAGCCCGTGCTGTCCTGATACGGGTTCTGGTCGCTGTTCAGCACCGGGAAGAAGGCGAAGTAGTTCATGATCATCGCCGCCTGCCCGTTCAGATACACATCGTTCATTTCCTGGAAGAAGGCGTCATTCGTGCCGGGAGGCGCAAAAGCGTAGAGTTCCTTGTACAGTTCCAGCGCGGCCACGGCCTGCGGCGAATTCACCACGCCCAGGGTGTTGAACGTACCATCGTGCCAGTCGCCACCGTAGCTGAAGAAGATGTTCTGGAAGCCCATCGTGATCGCATCGTAGTCGTCCTGCGTGTACACGCCGACGCCATAGAGACCCTGATCGGGACGGGTGAAGAACTCCGCGATGTCGCGCAGTTCCGTCCAGGTCTTGGGAACGGCCAGTTCATAGCCATACTTCGCCTGGAAGTCGGCCATGTTCTGCGCGTCCTCGAACAAATCCTTGCGGTAGGCCCAGCCGTTGGCATCGCCTGCGGTCGGGTAGGCAGAGTACTGGCCCGAACCCGACGGATCCTCACCGTAGTAGGTCAGCGTCGCCGGGGTGACGGTCTTGTCGATGCCGTTGCTCGACATGAACTCGGTCAGATCGACATAGTGGCCCTGGGTCACAGCCTGGCCGACCCACTGGCTGTCGCCGACGACCATATCGAAGGCTGTGCCCTTGGCCGCCCATTCCGTGCCGACGCGGTTGTAGAAATCGCCCCACGGGGTCTGCACGACTGTGACCTTGATGCCGGTCGCGGCTTCGTAGTCATTGCCCACCTGCTGCAGGAAGTCGGCGGGAGACCACTGCGCCCACCAGATCGTCAGTTCGGTAATGCCCTGCGCGCTGGTCGAAACCACGCCGACCGACAGAATCAGGGCGAAAACCACCATCAAGAACAGACTCTTCTTAACCATTCAGCTTGCTCCTTGCTTTGAGACTTTTTCTTGTGTGCGAACGGTTTGTTCCTTTTCACGTGATCGGGGATGAGTCAACCTCCCTTCGATAGGTGTCCTGATGAGCAGCCAACATCGATCAGCGGACGCGCGTTCAGGCGGCCTCCGCTGCGGAGATAGCAATGGAGAACGACAGGAAATTCAAAACGAGGTG
>JAEUQZ010000117.1 GCA_016788965.1 Anaerolineae bacterium
ACGAAGTCCCACCGCAGCGAGGCTCGCCGGTGCAGCAGCAGCGCATCGGCCAGATCCTCGTCGGTGGCCCCGGCCTCCTTCGCCGCCACAATCGCGTCAATCGCGTCGATGATCGCCTCTTCGCTCAACCGGAGTAGCTCCGCCGTACTCTTCTGGATGACCGCCACCCGGTTGATCAGGTCTTCTTCCGGCAGGTTGTGGCAGGTCTGGCACGCGCTGCTCACATCCTCCAGCGGGCTGCGGATCCAATGATCCGAAATCTTCACGCCGCCTTCGCGGATATAGGGCATGTGGCAGTCCGCGCAGCTCACGCCCGACCGCGCATGAATGCCCGTGCTGGACAGCTCGTAATCAGGATGCTGCATCTTGAGCATCGGCGCGCCCGATTCCGCGTGCGTCCAGTCCTTGAAGCCGTAGTTGTCGTAATGCGCCTCGATGTTGTCGATGGTCAATCCCTGGCTCCACGGGAAGGTCAGCACCTTCTGATCCCCCAGGAAGTAATACTCGACATGGCACTGGGCGCACACATACGTCCGCATGTCCTGGCGCGTCGCCTGCGTCCAGTCGATCCCCTGTGCCGTCAGCGCGTTGATCAGCGCCGGACGGGTCAGTCGCAGCGCCATCGTCGCCGGGTCGTGGCAGTCCGCGCACGATGTACCCAGGTGGAAATCGCCCACCAGGTCATTGAACGGCGTGCTGTTGAAGGTCTCCCACCCCATGCTGGCGATCATCTGCGGCGATTCAGCCGCATGGCAGTTGGCGCACGCCGCCGGCTGGTTGACGATCTTCACCCGCTCGGTGTTGGCCTGGTCGATCTGCGCGTAGAAGTGACCGCGTTCCTCGTTATGATCTTTGCTGAAGGCATATCCTGCCCATAGCCGCACCATCGCCGGGTAGCGCTCCAGCTTGCTGTACGGCTCCGACCCCCCATAAGGAGTCTCTCCGTAGTTCTGCTGCGTCATCATGAAGCGGTCGTACTGGCGCGGGAAGTTCTGCCCCCAGACCGCCGGGTCGAGTTCATCCGGCCCGATCTCGACCACCCGCAGCGGGAATTGGGCCGCTTCGTTCTGGCGCTGGTTGATGTTGATCAGCAGCGCCGCTACCCCAATCGTCAGCAGAACCGCGCCAACAAACACCAGCACATAAATCAAGGATTGTCGTGAAAAAAGGCGATTCATTGTGCATCGTCTCCTACTACCAACGAAAAGGGTCTGTCACTCACGGGTGCTGTGGCCGACACCCGCATGACACTGTACGCACGCTGGCGCATCACCCGCATGAACGCCGAGAATCTGGCTGACGGCCGTCTCATGGCAGGCGATGCAGTTCTCCTGCACCACATCGGCGTTGAAGTCCCGGATGTGAATCGGGTCATCGAAGTTGCCCGTGGTGAACGCCACGCTGTGGTTGAAACCGTTGAGTCCCTTGACGAACCACTTGCTCACCAGACTGTCATGGGGCGTATGGCAGTCGTTGCAGCTTGCCACCGCTTTGTGACTGGAGTGGTTCCAGGCCTCGAACTGCTCACGCATGACGTGGCAGTTCATGCAGGTTTGCGGATCGTCGGAAAAATACGACGCGCCCCGCGCATAGCCGAACGTGAACAGGCTGATCCCCACCAGCACGCCTATCGCGCCCATGCTGGCGAGCGCCCATATGCTCAGCCGTCTGCGTTTAGAGGAAGCGACTTGAGTCATGAGCTTGCTCCCCAAAATGGATACCTCGCTGCCACGCGCGAAAGATACCCAACTACTAGACCTCTCATCACGGCCGCCAACGACGGCCAATCAGGAGGCACGACCAACAAGGCTGAACCTGCCGCCGCCATCTGACCGTAGTGTACCGATCCTGCTTCTTTTTTACGTTGATCTGGATCAAGTAGTGACTGTATAGAATGTCACGTCCTTTGCATGACATTTGTCACCCCACCCTGCCTGGCCCCCAATCCCCGCTTCCGAACCCTCCCCAATCCCTGCCCCTGGAGCGGAGATCAGCGGTGAATCAAAAGGGGCGGATCATGCTGACCCGCCCCTAATGTTCAGACTGATGCGCTGTCGCAGTCAGGTTTACTGCTGCGTGCTGGCTCCGACCATGCCGTCGAGAAGCTGTTCGAGATACCAGACGCTCGGCGCTTCACCGAGTTCGGCGATCATCGGCAGCTTGGCGCCTTCTTCGGCCAGCACTGTGCCATCCTGGTAGGCCAGCGGGCCTTCCCAGAGCAGGAACGTGCCTTCATTGGCCGGATCGGTGGCGTAGGCGGCCGCCTTGGCGATGAAGTCTTCCATGTTGGCCTTCGATTCATCGCTCAGGCCGGGGCCGAGGACGAAGCCAATGGCCGAGGTGTCCTGGTTGTTGATGTCCGCCCAGTCGGGGCCGACATAATCCCAACTCTGGACGTAGGTTCCGCCAATGACGGCTTCAACGAGCTGCTTGTAGACCGGGCCCCAATGGAAGTAGGGGACGCCCAGGCAGATTTCAGGAGCGACATCGCAAGCGCCCATGAAGTCGTAGGGAACCGCCCAGACCTGCTCGCCTTCGGCAGCGCGCTGGCCGGTGACGACGATGGCCTCGGTGGTATCGATGCCGGAGAGGACGACATCGGCGCCGTTATCGAAGAAGGAGTTGGTTTCTTCGGTCGGGTCGAGCGTCACGCCGGGGATATTGAACCAGAAGCCGATCCAGGTGACGGTGAAGGTCAGGCTGGCGGGGTCCATACCGCGATAGGTCTCGTAGCAGTACTTCGCGCCCAGGTAGGCCGAGGCAGCCAGACGGCGGGTCTCGAAGTTGATCAGCGGGCCGAGGTAGCCGATGCTGCCGGTCTGAGTGGTGAGGGCGGCGGCGCAGCCGGCCATCATCTTGGCCCATTCCATCTGCCCCATGACGTTGCCGAGGTTGGCCGGGGCTTCGCCCGTATAGGCATCATCGCCAGACACGTTGATGAAGGTCACATCGGGGTTATCGACCGCGACGCCGGCAGTATCTTCTTCAAATTCATCGGAGGCCGTAAAGACCAGCTTCGCGCCCTGATCGACCATTTCGGCCACGACATCGGCCAGGGTGGTCTCCGGGGCATCAGCGGGGTTCAGTTTTTCAAAGACCAGCATTTTCGCGCCGGGCACATTCTGCTCGACATACTGGCCGCCCTCGAAGTGGGCCTGGCTCCAGCCGCGGTCGTTCTGCGGGCCAACCAGCACCATACCGAAGACGAATTCATCCTGCGCCACGGCCGGGGCGACGGTCATGATGCCCAGGGCTGCGACGAGGATGCACAACAAAACGAGCTTACGAGTCATGGTTTCCTCCTGAAGGATTGCACCGTGTTAAGAAGAGTTTAGCGCGGGGCAGGAATCCGGCAAGTGACAATCTGCACAAAAATTCGCCCGCCCGCCTATCGGATTCGGCAGATGCGGTATGATGAGAAGGTGCGGCGGGAAGGATTTCGCGGGGAAGGCGAATCAGATGATGAATAAGACTCTCGAATACTATCTGGCGCTGCCCTACACCCTCGAAATCATCCCCGACATGGAAGAGGGTGGCTATGTGGCGCGGGTGAAAGAACTACCCGGCTGCATGACCCAAGCGGAAAGCTGGGACGAACTCCTCGTCCTGATCGAAGAAGCGAAATCGGGTTGGCTGGAGATCGCCCTGGAGCGTGGGCATCCTATCCCGGAGCCGAGCGGGCAGTTCGTGAGGCCGTGAGAGGAATCAAGCCGTTTCGTTGGCGATGATCTGGCGGTCGATTTCCTCCGCGTGGAGGCGGGCATAGGCCCAGGCATTTGCCAGGTCTTCCGCCCGCAGTGTGGGATAGCTGCGGAGCAGATCGGCCTCACTCATTCCCAGACGGCGCGACTGCACCAGCACCCACACCGGAATGCGCGTGCGGACGATGCAGGGTTCGCCGCCGGATACCCCGGGGATGCTGTCAATGCCGGGGAAGGCATCGCCAAGATCACGCGCGACCCACTGAAGCACCTGGGCTTTCTCGGCGCGATTCAGATCGGCCAGCAGTTTTTCGATTTCGCGCAGCGTCGCCATGACCGCACACCTCCCGGCTGTCTACGGCCTATTCTACCGATTTCCCATGTGGGACGCAGCACGGAGTATCACGCCGCGGCTTTCAGCGCCCGGAGGGCACGCAGCGTCACCCACTTGTTGGCCTGCTTCTTAGAGCCGAAATTGCCCCAGGTCTTGCCCGCATAATCATATTCCAACGGCCAGCGTCCCTGAGCGTCCTGCTTGTCCCGGATGAGCGTGAGGGCGGCTTGCAGGCGCGGATCATGCCCGCAGCCCGACGCAGCCAACGCTTCGACGTTTTGGAGCAGATCGGTGACGTAAAACACCGGGAACCCAAACTTCCACCAGTTGCCGCTGGGTTTGCTGCTGTAGCCTGACGGGTAGTCCGCTTTCGCCGGGTCGCTGCTGAAGAGGAAGTCGATGCCTTCCTGGATGGCGCGGTCGATCAGCGGTGTGCGGCGCGACTCCGGCCATTTGCTGAAGGCCAGCATAACCTTGACCGCGCCCCAGGCGCAGGGCAGCTTATTGTTGGAGCCGCAGGCGAAGCGCGGCCCACACTTTCCGGCATAGTAACGCACCGCCGCCTGACGATCCTGCGCGGGAGCGACGCCTTCCCCGGTCACGCTGCGGGCCATCCACTCCAGGGCGGTGTCGAGTCGGGTATCGTCGCAGCCCAGATCGAGCAGGGCGGCGCACAGATTGCCCTGAATGCAGTCGGCCGTGCCGGAGGGACTCCCCGATGCGCTGAACTGCCCACCCACTGCCAGGGCATGATCCAGCACGTAGCCGCACGCCCGTCCGATGCGTTCATCCAGGGCGGCGCTGGCTCCCAGTTGGGCGAGAAGGAGGATCGACCAGACCGTTCCCTGATACTTGGGGTAATAGCCCGGCCCCGGCTCGACCCAGTAACCGTCTAGGTTCATATTCGCCAGCACGTCCGCGATGGGGCCGTGCGTATGCGCCTCGATCCGCGCCGCGATCAGTTCCGGATCATCGGCGGGCAGATCGAGCAAATCGCGCAGTGCCAGGTAGCGCGCGCCCGGATCGTGCCTGTCGAGCAGCCAATCGAGTGCCGTTCCTGTGATTTCATAAGGCGATGCCATGAGGACACCTCCTGCACACAGATCACCTGAATCTCAGTGTAGGTCGGCACATCCAGCAGCGGCAGTGTGCAAGAACATCAGTTCGCACTGAGGAACGGCAGTTCAGGCTCCGTCACGCATGGGGCGGGTCAGAGCCAGCCTCAAGCCGCTCCGACCCGCCAGAGTCGTTCAGAGACCGTTTGAGAAGTCCACATCCGCGCCATCCTCAGCCGTTTCAAAGGCGATACAGGCGGCCAGAAAAGTCCCCTCTCCACGGAGTGGGGAGGGGATTTAGGGGTGGGGATGGCTTCTCAGATGCACTACAGCGAATCGCTGCGGTTGCCCTGCCCAGGACGCAGCAGCGCGGCCGCGCCGATCACGATCAGGATCACCGGCCAGAATCGACCCCAATCCACGTCCGGCAGGATGTCGATCTGCAAGTTGACCAGGAAGACCCCGCCAATCACGATCAGGATGATCCCGACGACCAGCCTGCCGAGGTCCAGGCTGCCGGAGTTCGAGCGGCGGACGGCTTCGGCCACCATCAACGCGCCCGGAACCAGGATGAAGAACGCCCACCAGTTGAAGTTGCTGGGGATGAGGTTCTGCTGCTGAAGCAGGAAGAAGATGCCGAGTCCGATGAAGATCACGGCTCCCCCAATTCTCGATGAACGGTCGTTGAGTCTTTCCATGAGGCTGCTCCCTTTCTTTGAACTGGTCTTTTCAGCGTGTTGAAGCGCTTGGGCGGGACTCAGCCGCCCAGTAAAGCTGAGTCAAAGAATGCCACCACCCGCCGGGCATATTCCGCCGGATCGCCACCGAAGCCGCCGATGTGCCCGACGCCGGGAATGCTCCAGACCTCAGCCCGACCGGGCGCTGACGCCGCGAAGGCGGCGGCAAACTCGGCTTCATCTTCTACAGCTTCACTGGCAATCAGCAGGAAGCGCGTCTCGGTCGTGGCCTGGATCGATTTGACCATCGGCAGCGGCGGACTCTGCCCGGTGATCAGGCCGACGGTCAGATAAAGAATTCGGGATTGGAAGCTGACGAAGGGGTTGTCGTGCGAAGGCAGCGCCCGGAACTCTTCCAGCGAACGGTGAGTCGCGCCTTCGCTGACGATGCCCCGCAGCGCCGGGTTTGCCCAGGCCGCGCCGAGCAGCGTCTCGCCCCCCAGCGACAGTCCCAGCCCGCTAATGCCGCGGACATCAGGCTGCCCTTCCAGGAAGGCGACGGCGGCCTTCACATCCAGCCCGCTCTGCCAGCCGAACAGGTTGACCTGCCCGCCGCTGGCCCCCATGCCGCGCAAATCCAGCGCCAGCACGCCATAGCCTGCATCCACCAGCATGGGAATGTGGGCGCGAACGCCTTCGCGGGAGTTGTTCGCGCCGTGCAGCAGGATGATGGCCGCGCCGTTCTGCGGCGGACGATACCAGGCAGCCAGATCGACCCCATCCTCCGTCGTCAGTGTGAGAGCCTGGAAGCCATCCGGCGGCGCGCCGACCGTCTCAGGTCGGGCGCTGGTGGCCCAGACCGCTCCGCCGGCCGGCATGGCGATGAAGAAGATCACGAACAGCGCCGCCAGCACGATCAGCGGCAGCCACAGCCACCAGCGCCAACGCCGCCGGGGTGCTGCCGCTGCGGGGGCAGGGAAAACCGAGTTTGAGGTTGTCATGGCGCGGCCTCAGCCTATTTCTGCTGGGTGATAGTGGCGCTGCCGCTGATGTCCTGGGTGATCGACGGGCTGCCCAGATAGCGGATGGTTCCCTGCCCGGCCACGCGGACATCCAGGCTGCTGCTGGCCTTGACATCGACTGTGCCCGTCCCGGCGATATTCACCGAGACCGTGGTGCTGTCCAGGTCGAAGTTATTGACGAAGGCCATGCCTTCAATCGTGATCGTCTGGGTGACGACCCGCCCGGTCATCCGCGTCGAACCGGAGCCTTTGAAGTCGATTGCCAGCGCGTTCAGGTCGAGATCATCGGCGGTGACGGTACTCATCCCGTAGACATCCACGGCGGTGAGTGCCTTGAAAGTCAGCGTCAACTGGATGGTGCGGCTGGGCGACATGCTGGTGTTGTTGGGGAAGCCGATGACCAGCTTGCCGTTCTGCACGGTAGATTGGATGGAGGGCATCAGGTTGTCGTCGGCTGCGATGGTCAACCCTTCCTGATCGCCCTGGATCAGCGTCAGGTCGGCGGCCAGGTTGACCTGCACGCTGCTGAAGCCGCTGACCGTCCGTTCCTCGGTGATAATCGTCCCCGATCCTTTGATGGTCTCGGTGGTTGTGACGGTGGTCTGACACGCCGCTGCGAACAGCAGGCCGATCAGCACGATGATCAAAATCGATTGCTTACCCATTGTTGAAAACCTCCTGAACTGATGTACAGCGTCAGCGCGGCGGACGAGGACAGTCCTGCGGTTCGATGAACGTCCGCAGCAGCGCCAGCACCTTCTCCGGCGGATCGCCCTTGTAGATGAAGGCGTCCGCTCCGGCAGCCAGCGTCTCGCGGCGCTGTTCCATGCCCGCGCCCACGACGATGATGACGAGAGACTTGATCCCACGGATCGTTCGGATCAATTCGGCAGGCGGCGCTTCAGTCAGTCCCCAATCCAGCAGCAGCATGTCCGGGTGCGTCGTCCGCACCAGCGTGAGCAGTTCCGGGGCATCGGCGGCCTCGCCGGCAACCGTCAGATGCAGTCCTTCCTCACACACCAACCACAGCGCCTGCCGGACGTTCGGCTCACGATCCGCGATCAAAACGCGCATCGAGCCTTCCTGTCCGTTCATGATGAAACCGTCCCTGGTGAGTCAAACGGATCGCACCAGCGCATCCACATCGGTTCGCCGCAGCATCCGGCTGACCGAGATACGGTGATGCCCATCCACGACGTAGTAAATCCCCTCGAACCGAATCAATTCGACGGGCGGCAGTGTGACATTCCCCTGAAGCATGATCGAAGCGATACGAACCCAGCGGGTCTCCAGATCATCGCTCAGCGGGTAGAAATCGCAGTCGTAATCGCTGACATGGTTGATGCTGCCCCGGATCAGACGGATCGAAACCTGGGCAGACACGGGTTCAATGTTGCGGAAGACGACACCCGTCGCGGATAACGGCCGCAGCCTGCGCGACCGCCGGAACAACCGTCCCAGCCATCCGTAGCATTCCGCCCAGAAACGCGCCCGCTCGAACAGTCCCGGCGCGGCCGGATTGAAGGCCGTCACTCCGGAGGCTTCCGCGTCGAACTGCGCGGGCATCAGCGGCGAGGTGTTCATGATTGGGCTGTCCACAGGGCATTCAGATCAGAGGCTGCCGCCAGCGCCGCCCCGAAGAGCAGCAGCCCGCCCACGACCGCCAGCACGGTGTCCAGCGCCGGATTGCCTGGGTCAATGGCGATGACCACCAGTCCCAGGATCAGCATGGCGAGCGGTTTCCACAGGACAATCAGGCTGCGTTTGGATGCATTCATGGTCATTCCCTCTGCTCGTCCGAGAGCCTCACGCGCCAACGGCGTCCACGCTCGGCCATTGAACCAGCAGCAGCGCCCCCAGCGTCAGGATGTTCACCACCAGCGCCGACCAGACCGAACTGGTTGCGGGCGACGCCCAGAACAGGATCAACCCGACGGTCGAAACAACCGCGCCGATCAAAGCGGCGGTACGCCACCAGCTCTGCTGATTCCACAAACCGAAGGCGGCCGCGACGAAGGCGATGATCGAGACGATCCAGACGACCGCGCCCACGACACGGGCAGCCGTCTCGCCAGTGAGCAGCCAGGAATGCGTCGATTGCCCCCAATCGGCTGCGCCCAGGAGCGGCACGAGGAACAGCACATGCCCGATGCCATGCGCCCCCAGCACCAGGATCAACAGAATTCGCAGCGCCATCGCAGGGTCTCCCTTCTGAATAGAATGCGCCTGATCGATGCTTCATCTTCACGCCCGTCGCACTGTGCTTGGCTCCCCCTCTCCATGCAATGGAGAGGGGGTTGGGGGGTGAGGACACTCAGGCTTGATCTAGTGAACTTCTCCACAAGACGAACGATCTACCTCTATGGAACAACAAAAACCCCCCGGCTGCGTCGTGCAGCCGGGGAGTCTTGTGCCCTTCGCTGGATGGGGAGATTCCCTGGTCAATCGACCAGGTGGTGCTGGACGGCCAGGGTAGCGGCTTCGGTGCGGTTGGACGCGCCCAGCTTGGAGATGACATTGCTGACGTGGTATTTGACCGTCGAGACGCTGACGGTCAGCGTGTCCGCGATCTCCTGGTTGTTCATCCCGGCCACCAGCAGCGCCAGCACTTCGCGCTCGCGCTCGGTCAGGTCGCCGCCGGGAACAGGCGGGGCAGTCGCGGCATGGATCAGCGCCAGGGTCGCTTCCGGCGACAGGGTGGGATGCCCCTGGTAGGCCGAGCGGATGGCCTGCGCCAGTTCGTCCGCCGAGATATTCTTGAGCAGGTAGCCTATCGCCCCCGCTTTCAGGGCGGCGTTGATCAACTCCTCTTCGCGGAAGCTGGTCAGGGCGATCACCTGGGTGGACGGACACTGCTGGCGGATGACGCGGGTGGCCGCCGCGCCGTCCATCTCCGGCATCACCATGTCCATCAGCACCACGTCCGGCTTGACGCGCAGGCATAATTCGACGGCAGCGCGGCCGTTCCCGGCCTCCCCGACCATCTCCAGGTCGTCGCAGACCATCAGGAAATCGGCTAATCCGCTGCGGACGACAGCATGGTCATCCACGATGGCGACTCGAATGCGTTTTTCGCTCATGCAAAGGCTTCCTTCTTCGACCAGACGACGGTGATCGTGGTTCCCTGACCACGCTGCGTATCCACTGTGAGCGCCGCGCCGATGTCTTCCGCCCGCTCGGCCATGATCCGCAGCCCCAGGTGATTGGCGGGACTGGCCGCCGGATCGAAACCGGAGCCGTCATCGCTCACGCTGAGGCGAACATCGCGCCCACTGAAGCGCAGATCGATCACGGATTGGGCGGCGTTGGAATGTTTGGCGACGTTGTTGAGCGCCTCCTGCGCGATCCGGTAAAAAGCGATCTGCACATCTGAAGGCAGCCTGTTCTCGCCTTTGACCTCGACCTGGATGCGGATGCCTGTCCGCCCGGCGATGCCTTCGGCCAACTGCCGCAGCAGATCGCACAGTGGCGTTTCCACCAGCGCCGAAGGACGCAGTTCCAGCAGCAGAGTCCGCATCTCGGCCAGCGCCCCGCGCGTCAGTTCGCGCAGCTTGTCCAGCCGCTTGAGTCCCTCCTGTGGATTACGTTCCCAGATGCGCGGCAGCACCTCGGCCGTCAGGCTGGCCGAGAACAGCGTCTGCGTGACCGCATCGTGCAGATCACGCGCCAGCCGCCCGCGCTCGGCCAGGACCGCCGTTTCGCGCGCCTGCTCGTAACGGCGCACATTCTCCAGCGCGATCACCGCCGAGGGAACCATCAGCATCAGCAGGCGGATTTCTTCCGCCCCGACCGGCCGCTCGAAGACAGTGCCCACCGACAGCACGCCCACCGGCCGCATCCCCGACATCAGCGGGATCGCCACCAGCGAGCGCAGCCCAATCCGTTTGGCCTGCGGGTCGATGACATCATGATGCGGCACATCGGCGACGATCTGCACTTTGCCGGACTGAAAGGCGATGCCGCTGACCGAATCCGTCAGCGACATGCGGTGTCCAACCTGCACGCCCAACGGGACTTCGCTGGACATCACCGCCAGATACAGCCCGTCGTCATCCGGCAGGAAGACCGCGCTGACATCGGTGTTGGTCAGAATCCGGGACTCGTCGGCGACAAGCTGCAAGACCTCGCTGGCGTTCGAGCGGCTGGTGAGCGCCTGCTGCACATTGATGAGCGTCATTAGTTCGCGGGTGCGTTCGGCCACGCGCTGCTCGGTGCGTTCATGCGCCTGCTGAACCTCGCGCAGCGCCTGCACCTGCCGGGTCATGTCGGTCGAAACCGCCAGGATTCCGACCGGGCCATTCCCGTTGCCAACCGGCTTGAAGGCCAGATTCCAGTAGGATGCGATCCCGTCGGCGACCAGCCGCACGCTGTCCTGGGCAAACGGTTCGCCTTGAAGCACCCGTTCAAAGATGGCTTCGAGCACCTCGCGCACATCCGGGATCAATTCAAAGAAGCCCACGCCGGGTTGAAGCTGCTCCGGCGTCACCCGCGTATAGCGCAGCACATGACCCGCCCAGGTGGGGTTGAAACGCGCCAACCGGAATTCCCGGTCGAGGATCACGATCCCCATCGGCATGGTGTCGAAGAGAATGTCGAGCAGTTGGGAAGAGCGGTCGCGCAGCAGATTATCCGCAGCGGAGATGGGGGGGGAAATGGGGTCGTGGCCGGTCGTCAAGTCAGCCTCCTCTCGCAGTCATCACCGCCGGTTGCTGATCGATCAGCCGTTCACCCGACGATTTTACCGCGAGACGAAAGCATGACACTAGTGTGAAGTGATTTCTTTCACCCTAACAAATGTCACATTAAGAGTGTTTCAAGTATTGGCGAGGAACATCTGTCGGCGAGGATCACCTGGCAGGCTGTGACCCTCGCCTCCTGGGGAAAACTACAGGTTCTCCATCGCCCGGCGGAAGCGGCGGGCCAATTCCTTGAGCATGATGACCGGCATGTCGGTATCTTCTTTCAGCGCCGAGAAGAAGTCCAACTGCGTCAGCACCAGGCACTTGCTCGCCTCCGTGGCGATGACCGATGCCGTGCGCGGCGCATCATCCAGCAGCGACAATTCGCCGAAGAAGTCGGTCGGCCCCAGCGTATTCAGGACGCTGCTGCTGCCATCAGGATGCTGCCGCACCGCCTCCGCCTTGCCCGACTCGACGATGAACAGACCGATGCCGAGCGTCCCCTGGGTGACGATGGTCTCGCCAGCGTTATAGGCGCGTTCGGTGAAGCGCCGCGCCAACCGGTTGAGCTGCCGCTCGCTCAACCCCTGGAACATCGGAACGGTCTGCAAAAACCGCGTGATCTTGTCGTAGTCCTGCATGGCGGAAACCCCCTGGCGTGCGATGGATGCATTCGTATGATTATATCGTCCCGCGCCACCCGCCACAATCAGTGCGCGGAACTCAGCATTGGGTTGTGAAAAAGTACAGCCCCCTCGATGAGGGGGCTGTAGAATTGCAGTAGACTGCGAGCCAGGCTCTAGGCCAGGCGGTTGTAGAATTCGACCACCAGCGACTCGTCCACCGGAAGCTGGATTTCGCCGCGCTCAGGGATGCGCGAGAGCGTCACGGCGACGTTGAGGGCGTCCATCGTCAGATACTGCGGCGTGTAGGCGTTCGATTCCAGCGCCTCGACCACATGCGGATTCTTCCGCATCTTCTCGACCAGCCCGATGGTCTCGCCGGGGTTGACCTGATACGACGGGATATTCAGGCGGCGGCCGTTGACCAGAACATGGCCGTGGCTGACCAACTGCCGGGCTGCCCAGATGGTCGGGGCGAAGCCGGCCCGGTAAACCAGGTTATCCAGGCGGCGTTCCAGCAGCGC
>JAEUQZ010000118.1 GCA_016788965.1 Anaerolineae bacterium
CGCACGACGACGCACCTTAACAAGCAGACTACGGCCATCCCACTGTCTTTTGTCCCTTCAGTGGACATGGCTTTTCGCCGATTTGCATTTGCAGCATTTGCGGAATTTGCAGCATTTCTGGCACAACGCTGCTTACATGCGAGGCCTTTGCCGCAAAATTGCCGTTCTGCCGCTGCTGCAATTGCCGCCATTTGTGCCAATTCGTCCGTCCGACACTGACGACATTTCCGACAATTCGCTGGAGGGTAGGGACGCCCTTGCAACCGATTCACAACAGTTGCAACTGCAACAACTGCAACATCTGTTTCATGCCGCATCGTTCTGTAATCGTTTAATTATTAGTCATATCCAACTCTCCCCCGGACTGCTCTAATCCCCAATCCCTGACCCCTAATCCCAAATCTTGCATCGGGCTTCCCGATTATGTTACACTCTCCGCCAGATGCGACCATGTGCCGCTTCGAGAACTGTGTTAGCAACCGATACCGATCACCCTCCCCACTTTCACTACAGGCTTAACCGACTTCAAAAACCGGGTTAAGGCGGCCATGATCCGCGCTTAACGTCCGGTTCTTCGTATTTTGGGGTTCGGAGAGGGTCGATCCAGGAGAAGGAATGAGGATTTGGACGGCAGTATAGTGCCCTTGATCGCTTTGATCGCGCTCCACGCGCTGATCACGCTGGCGTATGCCGCGCTGACCAATACGCGCGAGCCGCTCCTGCGTGACCAGACCGAGACCGGACACGACGCGCCGCCCCGCCTGCACATCACCTACCAGTTGAGCCTGCTGCTGGTGCGCTTCACCATCGCCGCCCTGGCCGTCACCGCCCTGGGGCAGGCCTTGATCGACAGCCTCAGCATTCAGGACGCCGAACTGGAACGGGCGCTGGCATACCTCATCGTGCTGATCCCGACGGCGCTCATCACGCTGATCGTCGGCGATATGGTTCCTGAAGCCGTGGGCAGCGGCCGGGCGGAAGCCATCGCCCCCTGGGCGATCTACCCGATGAAGCTGCTGATCGTCCTGCTGGGGCCGGTCGTCTACCTTATCACGGCGCTGAGCAAGACCATCGCGGCCTTCTTCGGCAGCAGCGACAAGGTGAATGTCTTCACCGAAGAAGAACTGATGACGATGCTCGACGCCAGCGAAAAAGAAGGCAGCATCGAAAACGAAGAGAAGGAGATGATCTACTCCGTCCTTCAATTCGCGGACAAGACCGTGCGCGAGGTGATGATCCCGCGCATCGACATCACCGCCATCGAGATTCAGACCTCGTTCGCGGAGGCGCTGGCCGTCTTCATGGCGAGCGGGCATTCACGCATCCCCGTGTACGAAGACAGCGTGGACAACATCCGCGGGCTGCTGTATGCCAAAGACCTGCTGGGCGTGCAGCACACCCCCGCCCCCGGCAAGACCATCCGCGAATTGATGCGGAAGGCCTACTTCGTGCCGGAGAGCAAACGCGCCGACGTGATGCTCAAGGAACTCCGCAGCAGCAAAATCCACATGGCGGTCGTGGTCGATGAATACGGCGGGACGGCCGGCATCATCACCGTCGAGGACCTGATCGAAGAGATCGTTGGGGACATCCAGGACGAATACGACCTGAACGAAGAGGTCGAATACGTGGAACTCGGCCCGAATGTTTACCGCATCGACGCCGGGATGAACCTGACCGATTTCAATGATCTGCTCGAAGTCGAATTACCCACCGACGATAGCGATACGCTCGGCGGCTTCCTGTTCACCCAGTTGGGGCGCGTGCCGGAAGTCGGCGAAACGCTGGAACATGGCAATCTGACGTTCAAGGTCGAGTCGCTGGATGGGCGGCGCATCCGCAAAGTTCACATTACCCGCCGGGTGGCTCTGCCACCGAGCGACGAAGCAGCCTCGGCCTCGAACGGCGTCGCGGTAGAACCGCAGCCCGTCTCGGAGTAGCCCGATCACCCCATCTGGCGGCAGACGAGGCGGATGCCGATGCGTTCATCCCAGGTGGGCGTGATCGAAAAGATGCCTCTGCGCCGCCGGTAAAAGACCACCTGGCACAGCAGGCTGCAAATCTTCCCCCAGTCGTCCGGGTGCGACCGCAGATGCTCGTGGGCGGCGCGGCCATCGTCCTTCTCCCAGGCCCATTCGCAGAACAAGTCGAAGTTCTCGTGGATATACAGGCTGCGATACGAGTCCGGGCTGAAAAAGCGATCCATCCCCACCAGCGATTCAGCGAAGTTCGGCAGGTCGATCATCCAGCCGGATTCCAGCAGTCCAGCGCCGCGCAGTTCCCGCTCCAGCCAGGCGCAGAACTCGACGGCTTCGGTGCAGTAGATGCGCGTGGCGGGCAGAGTAGAGGGTTCAGGGTTGTAGAGCGCCCGCGGACGCTCCCCTATCGCCCGAAAATAGGCCAGCATCTGCCGGTAGCTGAGTGGATACCGCGCCAGGCGATACGGTCGCTCGATGGTGTGATGCGTGACTTTGCTGCCGGTGCCGATGGTGTTGAACAGGCTGGCCGGGTATTCGCCCGGCTCGACGACATCCGTCCAGCGGATGTCGGGTAGCCCGGCTCCCGGCCCTTCGGCGATCAGACTGAGGCCGGGGCGCGGATCGCCGAGGGCGGAGAGCGCCTTCCAGCACTGCGTCCAGGCCGCGCGATTCGCCAGCGGCTCGGCGTGGTCGAGCAAGGCGACGAGCCGCTCCACCACGCGCTGAATCAGCGCCGGATCGGTCGAGCGGGTGGCAAGCTGCCCGGCCAACCAGACCTTCCACCAGCCGGGTGAATCTGTCTGGGCGGGCAGGTCGTCGGCCAGGAGCTGCTCCAGCCACGAGGGATTCCGCGCCATATAGCCGATGGCGCTGGTGACAGCTTCATGCCAGACAGCCCCATTCTGCACCAGATGAGCCACGACCGACTCCAGGTTCCCCTGGGACGCCAGATACATCCCGGCAAACTGCTGCTGCAAGTTGAGGCTCGTGAATCCCCAGCGGGGAAAATCACCCTCAGCCGAGTCGATCCGTTCCAGAGGTTTCTCGGCTTGCTCGGTGCGTAGAAAGGGTTCGATCTGCTCCGCTGTCCATTCCACCCGCGCCGATTTGTCAGTCAGGCTGGACTGCATGGCGTAGGCCAGACGGGTCAGGGGCGACCGGAGCATCTCTTCAGCGCGTGAATCGATCATGACCGTCCCCAAATATCACTTAGTATCGCTATGATTCAATTGTAATCTTTCGCAATCTTGAGGCAACAGGACTGAAGGACTATTGCGCCGGGCCGCGTGCTGGCAATAGGACGCCGCCCGCCAGTTCGCGCCAGCGTTCGACGATGGTCTCGACGATCTGGGGGATCGTCAGGTAGGTGGTATCGACTTCGATGACGCCTTCCAGATCGCGCACGGCCCACTCGCGTTTGAGGCGTCCTAACGCCAGCGCCCGCTCGGCGGGGATGTGGTAGCGTCCGCCCAGCGCCAGATGCAGCCGCTGTAAAACCACGTCGAGCGTGACCACCTGGCAGAAGATCGGGCCGGTTTCCATCAGGCGAGCGCCATACTCGCCGCGCAGGATGGTCTGCCCGCTGATGCCGATGACGGCGCTGCGGTACAGGAGGACATCCTGCATCACTTCGCTTTCGAGCATCTTCAGGCGGGTCTCGCCATAGCGGGTACGCAAGTCTTCGATCTCGAAGCCGGCGCGGGCTTCCAACTGGGCATCGACATTGACGAAGCGCATCCTGAGACGGTCGGCGACCTGTTGGCCGACAGACTGCTGATTCGGCCCGGTGTAACCGGTCAGGATCAGGTTGCGGTCGGGGACAGCGACGAACATCTCAGCGCCAGCCTGGATGCCAGCGGTCGAGCATCGGCAGCATTTCGTCGAGCGTATTCACGGCGGCATCGGGGATGATGAGGCCGCTGAGCATGGGCGGGACGGGCGTGGTGATCCGCAGGATGGCCTGCATCCCGGCGCCCTGCGCCCCGGCAATGTCGGCGATGGGGTTATCGCCGACGAAGATGACTTCTTCGGGCTGCATCTTCAGTTCGTCCAGCGCCCGCTGGAAGATGGCCGGGTGCGGCTTCAGGTAGCCCACATCCGCCGCCGAGATGCGGCATTCGGGAAAGTGTTCCAGCAGGCCGAACTCGCTGATCTCGATGTCGCGGATTCGCATCGGCTGGGCGGCGTTGGTGACGATGCCGGTGCGGATGCCGTGATCGCGGATGGTCTTGAGGACTTCCAGGACTTCCGGGAAGAGCTTCGTGCCCGGCACAGCCTTCCAGTCGTAGGCATTCAGCACAAAGGCTTCATCGATCTTCCCGGAGGGGACGCCCATCGCTTCCGCCGTTTCCACCAGGACGCGGCCCAGGTTCGGCGCGATGAGAGTGCCGCGCCCCTGCCGCCAGGCTTCGCGGATGCGCTCGCGGAAGTCATCGACGAAGGCGCGGAAATTGGTCAGCGGCACGATCTGATGGCTGATGGCGGTGAAGACCCGTCCGAGGAAGACTTCCTCGAATTCCGGCCACTGATTATTGAAACCGCGCCAGTCGAGCAGGGTGTCGTCCAGGTCGAAGAGAATGGCTTTGAGCATGTCTGGTTCTGAATTCCCGGTTCACATCCAGGACGGCTTATGCTCCGTCCTGGATGCGTGATGATTATCTAGCCGTGAGGTCGCGCGGAGGATCAGCGCCCCGGCAGCGCCGCTGCCCGCCAATCGAGCAGGGTTTGTTCGAGTCCCGCCTTGTAGCTGGCGAAGCGCGGCTGCCAGCCCAGCGCCTCGCGGATCTTCGCGCTGCTGACCCTGGCCGAAGTCGCCAGCACCTCGCGCTGCATCGCGCCCGTCGTCCGCTGGAGGACGAACTGGGGCAGCGAGGCATTGTTGGAGACGGTCAGCCCCAGGATCGAGGCCATGTGCGCCACGAAATCGGCGGCGCTGGCCGGCTGGTCGTCGGTGACATTGAAGACCTGTCCGGCGGGCTGCTGTTCGGCGGCATGAACGGCGGCGCTCGCCAGATCGGCGGCGTAAATCCAGTTATGCAGGTTGTGGCCGTCACCCAGGTAGACCGCCCGTCCGCGCTGGATGGACTCGCCGATGGACTGGAGGGCGGCATCGTCGCCGCTGTAGACGATCCCCGCCCGCAGCACGCAGGCCGGAACGCTCCCGCCGAGCATGTGCGCTTCGGCATCGCTGGCGGCGCGGAAGGCTGCGACCGGATGGCCTGCGTTGGCTTCGGTGACGGTCTCGCCGTGGACATCGCCATAGAGGAAGGCATAGCTGGTGTGGACGATGAACTTCACGCCCGCGTCGTGCGCGGCTTCCAGCAGCGCCGGCGTGCCCTTCGTCAGCAGGTGATCGAAATCGGCATAGCCCTCCCGTGACGGAAAGCCGTTGGCGCTCTGCGGCGCGAAGTGCAGCACCACGTCGGTGGCGGCCATCTTGAACAGGCTCTTGAGTTCGCCCGCGCGATACAGATCGGAGAAGGCGGGCAGCGCCCCATCCTGCCGGGCACGGGCGGCCCCCTCTGATCCGGCGGTCAGGACGGTGACGGTATGCCCCCGCGCGACGCACAGGCGGGTGGCTTCACGGGCGACGGCGGTCAGTCCGCCGGTGATGAACACGTTCAAGGGGGCGGGATTGCTCATGTTGGATGCTCGACTCTCGCTGGTTGGTGGCTCAAGTGGGCTGATTATGCCATAGGCTGGCGCGCGTCGGCAATGCGGAGAGACAAAACCTGATTGGCGTCGTCAGCGAGATGATGCAGCCGGATCAGATCGCGCTGTGGGTGAAGGAGCAGCGAAAGCAGTAGCGGGCGGTTTGATGAGAAATTCAGGTGAGCTGCGTTGTCGTCTGAGGCTCGGGGATCATGTCGCCGTGCTGCAAACAACTGACGAACCAGCCGTGTTTGGCATCTTCCAACAGCGCGAGCGCTTCTTCCGCCGTATCGCCCGCAGCGACACAACCGGGTAGATCGGGCAGGATAGCCGCCCAGCCATCTTCATCCGGGATCAACTCGACCCGGTAGCGTAAATTCAGGTAATAGGCCAGGTCTTTAGTCATCATCGGCTTCCACGCGCAGTTTCTCAGCCCGGTTGAGCTTCTCTAATTCGGTTTTCAGGCGTTCGGATAGCATCGTTCGATCTCCTCAGACAGATCATTTCTTCTGCTGCGCGGCGCGTTCGTTCAGGAAGACAGTGAAGTCGATGTCGCCGGGCGACTGGCCGTAGGTGGTCAGCAGATGGGCGGCTTCGCTGCGGTGCTGCATCCCGTGGTTGACGACATGAAACAGGCAGTGCCAGAGGACGCGCTCGCGTAGAATGCCTGTGTCGGTGTGGTAACGGATAATCCCCGTCAGGTCTTCATCGCGCAGGCTGTCCAGATAAGCCTGGCGTGACTGCTCTTCTTCCGCCCAGCGCCGCCGGAGCGAATCCAGTGTGGGGAAATCGGCGGGAGTCAGTTCTGGCTCGGACGGCTGCCCCGTGAGCAGGAGCCGCCACTGCCACTCGGCATCGAGGAGGTGAACGAGCGTCCCCTGCAAACTGCCGAAACTGTGGGATGATGGCGCGGTGAACTGCTCCGGCGAGACTTGCTCGGCCAGCGCCAGGATGCGGTGGGTAGCCCAGTCGTTGTATTCGTACAGGTCGCGGATGTCCTGAAGATTCATCACAGCCCCCTATGGCAGCATCGTCGCTCAACTGACCCGCTTCATTATACTGCCGGCGCGGGCGATGCAGTTGCCGCGCCCTGCAATGCTCAGTACAATCCCAGCGCGTTCGAGTTTCAACGAGTCAGCCAAGTGAACGAACCGGCCACCACGCTCCGCCAATGCCTGATCGCCAATCGCGGCGAAATCGCCGTGCGGGTGATCCGCGCCTGCCGCGAGTTGGGCATCCGCGCGGTGGCGGTCTATTCCGAAGCCGACGCCCAGGCGCAGCACGTCCGGCTGGCGGATGAAGCCATCCTCATCGGCGGGGCGGCCCCGGCGGAGAGCTATCTGAACATTCCCCGGCTGCTGGAGGCGGCCCGGCAGAGCGGCTGCGACTGCGTGCATCCGGGCTACGGCTTCCTCTCGGAGAGCGAGGCTTTCGCTGAGACAGTGATTGGGGCGGGGCTGCGGTGGGTCGGGCCGGGGCCGGAGGCGATCCGGCTGATGGGCGTCAAGACCGAAGCCCGCGCCTTGATGCAGCGGGCGGGCGTCCCGGTTGTGCCCGGCTTCCAATCAGATACGGCCTCGGATGCCGAGTTCCGCACGGCGGCCGTCGAGATCGGCTTCCCGGTGATGGTCAAGGCGGCGGGCGGTGGCGGCGGCAAGGGCATCCGTGTGGTCTATGACGCGGCCGCGCTGCCGGAGGCACTGGCCGGGGCGCGGCGGGAAGCGCAGAATGCCTTTGGCGATCCGCGCGTGTTCCTGGAGAAGTACATCGAAACAGCGCGGCATGTCGAAATCCAGGTGCTTGCCGACCAGCACGGGCATACCGTTCACCTGTTCGAGCGCGAGTGCAGCGCCCAGCGCCGCCACCAGAAGATCGTCGAAGAGTCGCCTTCGCCGCTGCTGAATGAGGCGCTGCGGGCACAGATGGGCGCGGCGGCGGTCGAAGCGGCGCGGGCGGTCGGCTACGTGAATGCCGGGACGGTCGAGTTCATCGCCACGCCGGAAGGAGACTTCTACTTCCTGGAGATGAATACGCGCTTGCAGGTCGAGCATCCCGTGACCGAAGCCGTGACCGGCCTCGATCTGGTCAAGCTCCAGTTCGCGGTGGCGGCAGGCGAGGCGCTGCCTTTCCAGCAGTCTGACCTGCGCCAGCGGGGTCATGCCATCGAGTGCCGCCTGTACGCCGAAGACCCGGCCAACCACTTCCTGCCCGCGGTCGGGACGCTGCTGCGCTTCATCCCGCCGGAAGGGCCGGGCATCCGGGTTGACTCTGGCGTGCAGTCGGGCGATACCATTAGCATTCATTACGACCCGATGATCGCCAAGATCATCGCTGCCGACACCACGCGGGCGGGCGCGATCCGGCGGATGCAGACGGCGCTGGCGCAGACGGTCATCCTGGGCACGACCACCAACCTGGCCTTCCTGCGGGCGCTGCTGGCACATCCGGCGTTCCTGGCCGGGACGGTCGATACCCGCTTCGTGGACGCGCACCTTTCGACGCTGCTGCCGGATGCGGCTCCGCTGCCGGATGTAGCCTTGATCGCGGCGGCGCTGCACGACCTGCACCGAGGCGACGGCGAGACGACGCAGACGGCCACATCGGAGAGCGGGTCGCCCTGGGCGCGGTTGGACGGTTTTCGATTGGGGCAGGCTTCGTCCTGACGGCTATTCGACGACATTGAGGAAAGGAATCGATCATGGTGAAGCGCGTGTTCATCCTCATCTGCCTGCTGGCTGGGGTGATCGTGGTCAGCCGGGCGCAGGACGCCGTCCCGGAATCGCCGGAGCGTGAAATCTACACGGTGCTGGCCGTCGGCGAGGATGTTTTCGAGCCGGACTTGTGGCTGGCAACCGCCTCCGAGAAGGGCTACCTGACCACAGCGGAATGGCGGGCGGACAGCATCGGGGCGCTGGCCTTCCTGAATTACTTTCACTTCGACACCGGCATCACACTGGAGGAAATCCAGGCCACCTTCAACAATGCCTGGTTCGAGGCGACCTTCGCCAATTACCAGTCCTGGCAGGAAATCTCCAACTGCCAGATCGACGACCTGACGCTGCGCGAATTCAGCTTCATCAACAACAACCTGAAGTACGACATGCTCTACTGGATCGAGCCGATCAGCGAGACGCGCGTGCAGACCATGTTCCTGACCTTTCCGGAAGGCAGCCGCGATCTGATGGACGAATACGCAGCAGACCTGTACCCCGATGCCATCGTCTGCGCGGGATGAGGCCGCATGATCTTCACCTACCAGCACCAGGGGCAGAGCCACACCGTCCGGCTGGAAGCGGGCGGCGATGGGCGCTATACGGCCTGGATCGGGGAACGCCGCCTGGACGTACAGGCCGCCCGCCTGCTGGACGGAAGCTGGCGGCTGGTGATCGATGAGCAGGCGCAGCGGGTCTATACAGCCGCGCGGAAAGATGAGCGGCATGTGTTCGTCGCCGGCAGCGGCCATGTGCTGACCGCGGGCGAACCGCGCCGGAAACGCTCCGGGAGCGCGGGCGGTGGCGACCTGACCGCGCAGATGCCCGGCCAGGTGACGCGCGTGCTGGTCAGCGACGGCGAAACCGTCCATCATGGGCAGACCCTCGTCATCCTGGAAGCGATGAAGATGGAAATCCGCGTGACCGCCCCGGATGAAGGCCGCATCCGGCGGGTGCTAGTGCAGGCGGGTGAGGTCGTTGAGCGCGGCCAGGCGTTGGTCGAGTTCGATGCTGGCCCCAGCAGCGGATAGGATCAAGCGATGGAAACACCTCTCGAAACCGCCAATCTGAACGACGAGCAAGCGTTGGTCGCCGCGCTGCGAGCCGGGGATGACGCCGCTTTCAGCACGCTGGTCGAACGCTATCAGGCGTCGATGGTGCGGATCGCCGGGATTTACGTGGCCGACGATGACGCTGCCGAAGAAGTCACTCAGGAAACCTGGCTGGCGCTGCTGCGGGGGTTAGACCGCTTTGAAGGGCGCTCGTCGCTCAAAACCTGGCTGTTCACCATCCTGACCAACCGCGCCAAGACCCGCGCCGCCCGCGATGGACGCTCCGTCCGGCTGGAACTGGATGAGTCGCCGGAGGAGCCGGCTGTTCCGAGCTGGCGCTTTCACTCGGCAGACAGTTCCGGCACGATGGGGCACTGGACGGCGGCCGGTGCGCCGCAGTCCTGGAAGCAACCCGAAGAGCATCTGCTGGCCGCCGAGACCCGCGCGCTGATCGACGCGGCCATCCAGCGGCTGCCACCCAACCAGCGGACGGTCATCAGCCTGCGGGACATCGAAGGATTCAGTTCCGACGATGTGTGTAATATGCTGTCCATCAGCGAGACGAATCAACGAGTCCTGCTGCACCGGGCGCGGTCGCGGGTGCGCCAGGCGCTCGAATCCTATATACGCGAGCATTGAGTCCACCCGGTCGATGAAGTGATATGAGCCACCCAGAAGTTCCTCCATTGAGCTGTCGTGAGTTCGTCGAGTTGGTGACGGATTACCTGGAAGTCCGCCTGAATCCCGCCGAGCGACAGCGGTTCGAGAGTCATGTGCAGGGCTGCCATGCCTGCGGAATGTACCTGGAACAGATGCGCCAGACGATCCGGCTCACCGGGCATCTGCGCGAAGCCGACCTCGATCCGGCGGCGCGGGAGGAACTGCTGCGCCTGTTTCAGGACTGGAAGCAGGATGATTCGCATGGTGGCTGATCGATCCACTGATCCACCATTTACAACGGTCGCGGGGTGTGCGATAATGTGTAGCGGTAGGGTATGACAACCACCCTGGCCGACTTTGCTCAGGTGCTCCTCTCTGTTACTCCGTAGACGATCACTCCTGCATTTTTAGCCACGACTGCTGATCTGCTCTATCGTTCATCCGTTTTGTTTGCCAGGAGACTTGTCATGGCTAAGAAACTGTACGTCGGGAACCTGTCCTACAGCACCACGGAAACCCAAATCCGCGAGCTGTTCGCCCAGGCCGGTGAAATCACCGAAGTCACCATCATCATGGACCGGGACACCGGTCGTTCCAAGGGATTTGGGTTCGTCCAGATGGCGGAAGATGCGGCTGCTCAGGAAGCGATTCGTCGCTTCAATGGGTACTCGCTGGATAACCGCTCGCTGACCGTCAATGAAGCGCGCCCGCGTGAAGAACGTTCGTCGGGCAGCGGCGGCTATGGCCGCAACAAGCGCTTCTAATCGGTTCCGCTGAACGCATCATCTCCTCGACAGGGCAAGCAGGTCTTGCCCTGTTCTTCATTCCCCACATCTCCGCTCCACAGCGTGGACGAGAACCGGCCAGATGCGCGTGCGAATGTTCCAGGATACTTCCGTCCATCAAGGTTCGTTCTGGAAAGCGAGTAGAACAGCATGTTGGAGACAGTTTCCGATAAGCACCTCCATGAGATGGAACGCCTGACCAAAGAGCTGCTGCACGTCATGCAGAAGGCTAAGCTGCGCGATTTGCCCATCATCGAGCTGCTTCGCCAGCTCGAATCCGAAACCGAGAAGGCGCGGCGCGAGCGCTTCGATGCCGTCAATCCGGGGTATCGCGGCTACTGAGTTCGATTCGCCACTGGCTCTGATCGATTGAGTCAAACAAGAAAGCAAACAGCATGGCAACGTCGATCCCACATCTCCAGAAGAGCTTCAAACTGAGCATGAAGGATGGTCTGCCGCAAGCGGCGGTCGAAACGAGCGGCGGCGTCCAGTGGGTGAAGTGCTGCCCGTTGTGCGGCAGTATGCACCAGATCATGGCGGGAACCGATATGTCTGCGCCCTATTCACCCCTGTGCCAGACCCAACCCATCCTGTTCAAAGCAGAGTTGGCCGCCTGGAAGAAACAGAATCCCGATACCGACAAATACGAGCAGGTGCGGCTGGCCGGTTAGTCAGGCTGGCGCGCTGAAGCAATCTCGCACAGCCACTCGTTGAACTCTCCCACGGCGCATCGCGCCCGGATGTGGTATTCTCCTGCCGCGTCCTGTTCTACCCCATCCGAGAACACCCCATGACCCCCAATCTGCCCACTTACGCCGATGTCCTGTCTGCCGCCGAGCGACTCTCCGGCCAGGCGCACCGCACCCCGGTCGTCACCTCGCGCACGCTGGATGCCCGCGCCGGCGCTCAGGTATTCCTGAAGTGCGAGAACTTCCAGCGCGTCGGGGCGTTCAAGTTCCGGGGAGCGTATAACGCCATCAGCCGCCTGAGCGAGGCCGAACGCGAGCGCGGGGTCATCACCTATTCGTCCGGCAACCATGCCCAGGCCATCGCGCTGGTCAGCCGCCTGCTGAACGTCCGCGCCAGCATCGTCATGCCGGATAACGCGCCGGCCTCCAAACGCGCCGCGACCGAAGGGTACGGGGCGACCGTCATCGCTTATGATCCGGCTGAGGCCGACCGCAAGGCGCTGGCCGAATCGCTGGCGGCCGAACGCGGCTACACGATTATCCCGCCCTACGACCATCCGCACGTGATCGCCGGGCAGGGGACGGCCGCGCTGGAACTGCTGTTGGAGGCCGGGCCGCTGGACGCGCTGCTGGTATGCTGTGGTGGGGGCGGTCTGCTGAGTGGGTGCGCCCTGGCTGCCCGTGGACTTCAGCCGCGCTGCCAGGTGATCGGGGTGGAGCCGGAGGTGGCCGACGATGCCGCGCGTTCCTTCCGCACGGGGACGCTGCACGTCCTCCACAACCCGCCGACCATCGCTGATGGGACGCGCACACCCTCGCTGGGGGAGCTGACTTTTCCGCTGGTGCTGGAGAACGTGGATGAGTTCGTGACGGTCAGCGAGGAGGCCATCAAGTCGGCGGTGCGGTTCGCGTTCGAGCGGCTCAAGCTGGTGATCGAGCCGTCGGGCAGCTGGCGCGTGAGCGGGGCGAGCACGGTGGTGATCTACGATGCCCGCCAGGCCACGGCCGGGCCCGCCACGTCGCCGTTAGGCGGCAGCGGGATCATGACCCATGTCCTGCCCG
>JAEUQZ010000119.1 GCA_016788965.1 Anaerolineae bacterium
CGCCGCTTTCGGAATTGAAAGACAAGCTGCCGACGGTCTACGCCAAGCTGCATCATGGCCGGGAATGGACAGTCGAGGCCGAGCAGGAATTCCTGAAGCTGATGCTGGCCGAGGAATATGCATCATGACCAACCGTCTGCAAGATCAAGTTGCAATTGTCACTGGCGGGGCACAGGGCTTGGGCGAGGCGATCTGCCTGCGGCTGGCCGAGGAAGGCTGCCATGTGGTCGTCACCGATGTGAACGAAGCAGCAGCCCAGGAGACGGCGGCACGCATCCAGGTGATGGGGAAAGGCCGTCGGGCGCAGGCGATGAAAATCGATGTCACCAGCGAAACGCAGGTGGCTGAGATGGTGGACTGGACGGCGCGGGAATTCGGCAAGCTGGACATCGTGGTCGCCAACGCGGGCATCGTGCTGGCCGGGGATATCGAGGACTTCCCGCTGGAACGGTGGCAGACGGTCATCAACGTGAACCTGATCGGCTACTTCCTGACGGTGAAGCACGCGGCACGGGTGATGAAGGCGCAGCGGCGGGGGGTCATTGTCCAGATCAACTCGAAGTCGGGGAAGAAAGGCAGCTTCAAGAATTCGGCGTATGCTGCGTCCAAGTTCGGTGGCATCGGGCTGACGCAGAGCGCGGCGCTGGAGCTGGCTGAGTTTGGCGTGCGGGTGAACGCGATCTGTCCGGGGAATCTGTTGGATTCGCCACTGTGGGTGAACTCGCTGTACCAGCAATATGCCAAACGCTGGGGCATCACCGAGGAAGAGGTGCGCCAGAAATATGTCAACGAAGTGCCGATGAAGCGCGGCTGCACGTATGAGGATGTGACGAATGTGCTGGTCTTCCTGGCGTCGGATCAATCCAGCTATATGACCGGTCAGGCCATCAACGTGACCGGTGGTCAAGAGATGCGGTAGTCATGGGACTGAGCGGCCAGCGCACTTACGTCGGGTTCGGCTTCGGCGCGATCCAAACCGGCCTGTTCCTGTATGAGGCTTACCAGTCGGGTCACTTTGGGCGGTTGGTGGTCGCTGAGGTCGTGCCGGAGGTGGTGGCGGCGGTGCGGGCCGCGGGCGGCCAGTTCAGCGTCAACATCGCGCATCTGGACCGGATCGAGTCGGTGACGATAGGGCCGATCCAGATCGAGAATCCGCGCGAGGTGGCGGATCGTGGACGGCTGATCGAGGCCATTGCAGCGGCGGAAGAGATCGGGACGGCTGTGCCGAGCGTGAATTATTACAACACGCCCGGCGAAGGCAGTTTGCATCGAGTGCTGGCAGACGGGCTGCGGCTGAAAGCGCGGACTCATGGGCCGAGAGCGGTCATCTATGCCGCAGAGAATCATCACCGGGCGGCGGAGAGTCTGCGCGAACAGGTCGAGTCGGCTATACCCGACTCGGAACGGGCGGCGGTAAATGACCGGGTACGCTACCTGAACACGGTCATCCCCAAGATGAGTGGACTGACGGAGGGCGCATCTGGTGGGGATGAGTCGGCGCTGCTGCCGGTCACAGCGGAGAGCAGTCGGGCATTCCTGGTCGAGGCGTTCAACAAAATCCTGATTTCACGTGTCGATTTTTCGGGGGCTTCGGATCCGTCGCCGTTCAGCCGGGGGATCGAGGTGTTCCAGGAGAAGGCTGATCTGCTGCCGTTTGAAATGGCGAAGCTGTTCGGACACAACGGAACCCATGCGCTGGCAGCATATCTCGGCAGGCTGGGCGGGGCGCAGTACATTGCCGAACTTCAGGAACACGGGGATATTTTGCCGGTGATGCGGGCGGGATTGATTTCCGAAGCGGGCACGGCGCTGATCCGCCGCTATGCCGGCGTGGATGATCTGTTCACACCGGATGGATTCAGGGCGATGGCAGACGATTTGCTCGAACGCATGTTGAATCCGTATCTGCGCGATACCGTGGAACGGGTCGGGCGCGATCCGATTCGGAAACTGGGATGGAACGACCGGTTGATCGGGGCGATGCGGCTGATGATCGAACAGGGAATCGCTCCGGTGCGATACGGCGTGGGCGCGGCTGCGGCGCTGGCGGCACTGGAACCCGATTGGCTGCGAGGCGATGAATCCCCTGCCCCACGGTTGGAGGCAATCTGGGGCGCAGAGGCTCCGGCGGCGGAGCAAGCGGCTGTGATGGAATGGGTGGAACTGGGGGGCCAGATTCTCCGCGAGTGGCGCGACTCCGATTACCAGGGCTTGGATCGTCTGGTGGAGGCGCAGGCCGCAAAATTCTGAAGCGGACATTTCGCCTTGACGCCAGCCGGGGTCGTTGCTACACTTCTGCCCGTTGGCCCCATCGTCCAGCGGCCTAGGATGTCACCCTTTCAAGGTGAAGACACGGGTTCGAACCCCGTTGGGGCTATGTTTGTACCCTCCGCTGTAGAAATCGCTGTTCATGGCATTCTCGCCATGATGTACAGCGGTTTTCGTTTACAGGCCGAGACTCCTCACTACCCGCATATCACGCCATCCCAACTTCATCCCCCCAATATGCAGCACGACTGCTTCTTGGCCGCGTATAGAGGTTCGCCCGTTTCCATTCCAACGGCGTGACTCCGGTCAAACGGCGAAAAGCTTTGGAGAACTCTTGCGGAGAGCCAAAGCCCGCCAGTTCAGCTACTTCGCTCACGGGACGGTCATGCATCAGCAGGCATTTGCTGGTTTGCAGGCGCAAGGCAAAAAGATACTGCTTGGGACTGACGCCCATGGCGCGACGGAAGACTTGCCGAAAATGAACGGGGGATAGGTTGACCGTCCTGGCGACATCGCTCATCAGGATGTTTTCATGGCTGTGGGCATGCAGCCATTGTAAGGCGCGGTTGACGATCTCGGCATGATCCGGTGAGAGGCCGGTGTCTTCTCCGCGATGCGAACTCCGCAGCAGGATCACCGCCAACTGTTCAACGAGCGACTGACACTGTACCCCGGCATAGGGCAGGTTTCCAGCCACTTCACGCTGCAACTGATGGCAGACATCGGTAAAGCGGCTCATCTCCAACCGGCTGAGGTGGAAACGCCCCAATGAATGGGCATTGATGATCCGCGACAACAGCCTCGGTTCCAGGTTCATAAACTGAATGACCGTGAATTGAACACCGCGCATGGGGTCGGCTGTAAACCCATGGGATAGACCAGACGGGAAGAACAACACATCGCCTTCGACGAGATGCTCGGCCTCGCGGTGTGAAGGCAGATTGATGCGACACGCTCCAGCATGAACGAGGGCAATTTCATGCTGGATGTGGGCATGTGGCGGCATAGCCCGGCCAGGAGGATAAGGCGGCTCGATGATTACTGTGTAATCCTTAGCATCAATGGTCAGGCTGCTTTCAAGATATGGATCGGCCAGTCGGATCATGAGCGATTGACTCTACTTGATGAACAATTCAACACGTGCAACAACTGCCAATCTACATCGTTTTTGACAACTATACAAGCGAAACATCTATTGCTGAGCCTGTCCCCATCCATTAGCATGAAAATGGATCAAAGAAGCTTTTGTTCATGATGACTTCTGCGTTTTTGCCTACCCCCTATCGATGCACTTCCCAGTGGTATTTGCCCGTTCATGTTCCCTTGCCAGCTAAATTGACACAAACGAGACACGAGGATACAATACTCAGAATGGTGTCTTGTTATCCTGTAAGTACAGGTGTGAACCACCTGTGCGCTTGTTCCTGCAATTAGTGATTTCACGAAAGGAATTACAGATGAAAGTCGGCATCGACAGTTATTGTTTCCACCGCTTCTTTGGCGAAGTTTATCCCGGCCAACCCCAGCCCACGAAACCGATGACAATGGAAGACTTCCTCGCTTTTGCGAAAGAACTGAGCGTGGATGGTGTCTCGCTGGAGTCATGTTTCTTTCCCACAATGGACAAGGGCTGGCTGACTGACCTGAAGGGCCAGCTCGATGGCTACGGCTTTGACCGGGTGTATGCCTGGGGTCATCCTGATGGATTGGAAGCTGGCGGGAATCGCGCTGCCTATGACGACATGTTGGCGCAGATTCCCAATGCCCGGATGATCGGCGCGGATGTGATGCGCGTCGTGGGCAGCAGCCTGATGTTCCGGCATCTGCCCCATAAGCCGCAGCTTGAAATCCTGGCGAAATGGTTCAAGGAAGCGGTCAAGGTGGCCGAAGATCATGGCGTCAAGGTAGCGGTCGAGAACCATATCGACTACACCGCCGATGAATGCCTGTGGCTGATCGAGGAAGTCGGATCACCCTACTTCGGACTCAACTTCGACACCGGCAACTTCGTGCGGCTGCTGGACGATCCAATTGCGGGGATGAAGAAGCTGGCGAAATACACCTTTGCCACCCACATCAAGGACCTGAAAGTCCGCCGGGGCGTTCCGGTGACCGAGTGGTACTTCTTCTCCAGCACGCCTGTGGGCGATGGGATCGTGGACAATCTGGCCCTGGCGCAGCTTCTGAAGGATGCGGACTACAAGGGTTTCCTGGCGGTCGAGACCGATCACCTCCACCCGGACTACAACTATGACGAACACGCGGCGGTACGCCAGAGCGTGCAGGAACTCAAGCGCATCGCCAGCCAGTTGAAATAGCCGATCCGCCCGTAGAGGAGATCATCCATCATGACCAGAGACATGAACGTTGCCATCATCGGCACGAAATTCATGGGCAAGGCGCACAGCCACGCCTGGAAAAGCGCCCCCAACTTCTTCGATGTGCCGATCCGCCCAGTCCTGAAAGTGGCCTGTGGCACCGATGAATCCTCCCTCAAGGCTTTCGCTGAGCGGTGGGGATGGCAGGAAATCAGCACGAACTGGCAGGATGTCATCGCCCGTGAAGACATCGACATCGTTGACATCTCCGTGCCCCAGTATCTGCATCATGACATCGCCGTCGCGGCCGCTAAGGCGGGCAAGCACATCTTCTGCGAGAAGCCAATGGCGATGAATCTGACGCAGGCACAGGCGATGCTCAAAGCCGCACAGGACGCGGGAGTGGTGCATTACATCAACCACAACTACCGGCGGGTTCCGGCGGTGATGCTGGCGAAACAACTGATCGATGAGGGGAAAATCGGGCGCATCTTCCATTGGCGGGGCTGCTACCTGCAATCGTGGATCACCGACCCCAACTTCCCGCTCACCTGGCATCTCCGTAAGGAAACAGCGGGGTCGGGGCCGCATGGCGATCTGAACTCGCACAGCATCGACCTGGCGCGGTTCCTGGTGGGTGACATCAAGAGCGTGGTTGGCATGACGACCAACTTCATCAAGGAGCGCTCACTGCCGGGCGCGGGCGCAGCAACCTTCAGCGCAGGGTCGGGCGGCGCGACCGAAAAAGGTGAAGTGACCGTTGAAGATGCGGCTTTCATGGTGGTGGAGTTCGAGAACGGCGCGTTGGGTTCATTCGAGGCGACTCGCTTTGCGCCCGGCCGCAAGAACTACAACTACTTCGAGATTTATGGCAGCAAGGGCAGCCTGATCTTTGACCTGGAACGGATGAACGAGCTTCAATACTTCTCGGAAGCCGATCCAAATTATGCACAGGGCTTCCGCACCATTCTGGCGACCGAGTCGGTACACAGCTATGTCGCCAATTGGTGGCCGCCGGGACACATCATTGGCTATGAGCATGAGTTCACCCACGCGGTTGTAGATTTCCTGAAGGCTGTAGACAGCGGTGGGGTCATCCGCCCCAACTTCGAGGATGGCGTGGCCGAGACGCGCGTCCTGGAAGCCGGTCTGAAGGCGGCTGCGAGCGGCCAGCGGGTCATGGTCGCAGAACTATAGACATGTAGTGGACTGGTGGGCTTGCCTCGCCCGCGGGGAGGCAAGCCTCAAAGCACGTTATCGAAGCACTGAAAATACTTTTGAGAAAACGAGTGCCAACGGTCTGTGTCACCAGGATGATCCGCCGCCCCTTCGAGGAGCAGGCAGACGACAAGCATTTCCAGTGAACCGGACACGGGGTTAATCAGTCAAGAGGGGGAACACATGAAGGCACGACTGGCCCCAGTTTATTTCAAGAGCGGTCGGGATGACGATTACCAGCGCCAGCTCAACAATCTGCGGTCGCTGCTGGCGGAAGATGCCGAGGTACTCGAACCGACTGCGCTGGGCGCGCCGCTGCCAGAGGCGGATGCGGTGGTCTTCCCGCAGATGCTCGGCGATGCGTTCAGCCAATTAGAAGCGATCCGGGCAATCCCACTACCCCGTTTGGTCATTACCTCCGAATTCGGCACCATGTCGATGTGGGATTGGGAGATTCGCAGTTATCTCCGCAGCGAAGGCGTCGAGACCATCGCGCCCTACAACATCGAACAGACGCACAAGATCATGCGGGCGTTGGCGGTCAAGCGCCAGCTTCAGCAGGCCAAGTTCCTGGTGTTCCAGGACAATCCGGGCGCGGGCTTCCAGGCCAGCATCTTCAAACGCTTCTACTGGTGGGAAGACGAATGCACGCGCCGCATGTTCGAGAAATTCGGCATCCAGATCGTCAAGAAGAGCTTTCAGGAAATGGGCGCAGCCGCCCGGCAGATACCCGATGCTGAAGCGGAGGCGGTCTGGGACGCCTGGCGGGATCGCCTGAATCTGGGCCACATCAGTGAACGCCAGCGGAACAGTGCCCTGAAGGTCTACATCGCGCTCAAGCGCGAGTTGGACGGAGATCCGCACATTCAGGGCATGGGCATCAACTGCCTGAACGAGTCGCATTTCTCCGATACGACACCGTGTCTGGCCTGGAACATGCTTTATGAGGAACGGGGTCTGATCTGGGGATGTGAGGCCGATACGGTCTCAATGCTCACCAAAACCATCCTGCACAAATCGCTTGGCGCGCCGATCATGATGACCAACATGTACCCGTTCCTGATGGGACAGGCGGCGCTGAAGCACGAACGCATCTCGAATTTCCCGGATATTCCTGACCCGGACGATCATCTTCTGGTTGCCCACTGCGGCTATCTGGGGGTGCTGCCGCAGTCCTTCTCGACCGAGTGGGCGCTGCGGTCGAAGGTGCTGGCAATCGTCGATGACAACGCCACCGCTATCGATGCGCGGCTGCCAGAAGGCGCGATTACGTTAGCCAAGCTCCAGCCGACATTCGATACACTCACCGTCGTCGAAGGCACGCTGGAAGGCTATGCCCAGTATCCCGGCTCGGATTGTGTCAACGGCGGCGTCATCAAGATACCGGATGGGCACAAGCTGATGGATCGGCTGTCGTCGCATCATATGCTGCTGATGACGGGTCACAATCTGGTGGACATCCAGATGATCGCGGGAATTTTCGGACTGAAGCTGGAAGTGCTGTGAAAAAACCTTGATAGCTTGAGCGATGGGTACTGAAAAGAGATTAGCCATTTAACGCAGGACGTGTCGTGATGTCTTCTCAAAGCCAATCGTCCCCCACTGGGGAGATCCCAATCCTCGAAATGCGGGGGATCACCAAGCAGTTCCCCGGTGTGATGGCGCTGCAAGACGTGAGTTTTACCTGTCTGCCCGGAGAAGTTCACGCGCTGGTGGGCGAAAACGGCGCCGGGAAATCCACGCTGATGAAAATCCTCTCCGGCGCGTACCGCCCGGATGCCGGCGAACTGATCCTGAAGCAGCAGCCTGTCGCATTTCGTCACCCCCTGGCAGCCCAGCAGAGCGGAATCAGCATCATCTACCAGGAATTCAATCTGATTCCCTATCGGTCGGTCGCCCATAACATTTTCCTGGGGCGTGAGCCGATGCGCGGTCGGATGGTGGACGAGCGCCGCATGGTGCAGGACACCGCTGCTCTGCTGCGCGACCTGGGTGTGGACATCAGTCCCACATCCCTCGTCGCCAACCTGCGCGTCGCGCGGCAGCAGGAAGTCGAGATTGCCAAAGCACTCTCACTGAATGCGGACATCCTCATCATGGATGAGCCGACGGCGGCGCTTTCGCTGCACGAGGTTGACCACCTGCTGGAACTGGTGCTGCGGTTGAAGCAGCGCGGCGTGACCATTGTGTATATCTCGCACCGCCTGGAGGAAGTCTTCCGCATCGCGGATCGAATCACGGTGCTGAAGGATGGGCGTGTGGTCACGACCACTCAGGCAGCCGAGGTGACACGCGACGATCTGGTGCATCTCATGGTGGGGCGCGAGTTGGAAAGCTACTTCCCGCCGCGGGCACGTCCCGAAGACATCCAACAGCCCATCCTCGAAGTGCGCGATGTCTCTGCCGGTAACTCGATAAAGAACGTATCGCTGACGCTGCGGCGGGGCGAGATCATTGGGCTGGCTGGGCTGGAAGGCTCCGGGCGCACCTTCCTGGCGCGTGTTTTGTTTGGAGCCGAACGGATTACCAGCGGGGCGATCCTGCTGGACGGCAAACTGATACAGTTCCGCAATCCGCAGCAGGCCATCGCTGCTGGCGTGGGCTTCATCAGCGATGACCGCAAGGCAGAGGGATTGGTGCTGCCGCTTTCGGTACGCTGGAACATGGCGCTGCCCAGCCTGAACCGGCGCCAGACGGCCGGTTACATTCAGCGGCAGGCCGAGCGCAAGATGGTGCTGGAACTGGCCGAATCGCTGGATTTGCGCGGTTCCGGCCCCGATCAGGAAGTCCAATACCTCAGCGGCGGCAATCAGCAGAAAGTCGTCCTCGCCAAGTGGCTGGCGACTCAGGCACGCCTGCTGGTTTTCGATGAACCGACGCGCGGCATCGATGTCGGCGCTAAAGCAGGCATCCACCAATTGATGCGCCAACTGGCTTCAGAAGGCGTCGGCATCCTCATGGTTTCATCGGATTTACCGGAAGTGTTGGGCATGAGCGACCGCATTCTGGTGATGCGTCAGGGCAGCGTGGTCGCCGAATTTGCCGGCGCGGAGGCGACCGAAAACCTGATTATGAAAGCCGCTACCGGGATCACCGAAAACGGAAACTCCAGCACGAAAAGGACAGACGCATGAGCGCCATCGCGCAAACCCAACAACGTGCCAGTTCGTTCCTGCGTCTGGTGCAGAACAACCCGACGCTGGGAGTCTATGCGGTGCTGGTCATCATGCTGCTGGGCTGCGCCATCTTTGTGCCCGGCTTCATGTCGTCTGAGAACCTCATCAACATCCTTCAGCGGTCGGTCGCGCTCTCACTGGTTTCTTTCGGGCAGACTTTCGCCATCGTAGGCGGTTCCCTCGATCTTTCGGTCGGAAACGCCATCAGCGCGATGGCCGTGATGACCTCATTGGTGATGGCTGGTCGGGTGGAGATGATGATCCCGGCGGCGCTGCTGGCTTTGGGCGTAGGCATGTTCATTGGGCTGCTCAACGGCTTGATCGTGACGCGGCTGCGCGTCAACCCGTTCATCGCCACGCTGGGCATGAGCCTGTTCATTCAGGGTGTGTTGTTCTCCGGGTTTGATAACTTCGCCGGCAGCGTCCCGCGTGAATTCGAGTTCCTCGGTTACAGCACCGTTGGCCCCATCCCTGTCGGTGTGATCTTCATGCTGCTCGTGGCATTGGGGGCCTACTTTCTGATCCGTTACACGCGCTTCGGTTATCACCTGTATGGGATGGGAGGCAGCGCCGAAGTGGCGCGTCTATCCGGTGTGCGGACAGATCGGGTGATGATCCTGGCGCATGTGCTGACTGGGCTAGGCGCGGCGCTCACGGCCATCTTCATTACCAGCCGTTTGCGCGCCGGCGCGCCCTGGGTAGGACAGGGGATGGAACTGGAGTCGATTTCGGCGGTGGTGGTCGGTGGCGCCCCCCTCTCGGGCGGGCGTGGAGGCATCTGGGGGACGCTGGCCGGCGTTCTGATCCTTTCTATCCTGAGCAACATTTTCAACATCCTGAACGTGGGCGCTTTCGCACAGGATGTGCTTCGCGGAGTCATCCTGATTGCCGTGGTGGCCTTCTATACGACCAGGGCGCGTCGGTAACGAGGGAAAATGCACATGGAGACGACCTTTTCGACAACCGCTCAGTCCTTCAGCCAACGTTTGCGTGGCCTGCTGAACCGGATACCTGTCATCCTGATCGTTCTGGTGGTTGTACTCATCCTGATCGCGTTGGTCGCGCCGACATTCTATCGTCCGGTCGCGCTGCTGAACTTCCTCAAGCGTGCCGCGCCGATTATGGTGGTCGCGGTGGGACAGATGTATGTCATGCTCAGCGGGGAGTTTGATCTATCCGTTGGATCGCTCATCACCGTCTGTGCAGCTGTGGCTGCCAACGTCATCAATAACGATCCCAACAACGTCCTGCTGTCCTTTGTCTGGGTTTTCGGCATCGCCATTCTGGTCGGTCTCATCAACGGCCTGATCGTGACACGGCTCAATGTGCCCTCGTTCGTCACCACGCTGGGTATGCTGCTGGTGCTGCAAGGAGCCATTTCGATCTACACGCGCGGCGCGCCGCAGGGCGGCATTACCGATAACTTCCGGATTTATGGACGCGGCAACATCGAAGGCACCGAGATTCCTTACGCCTTCGTCATCATGCTGATCGTGATCGCCATCGGCGTCTACCTCATGCACTTCACCACCTTCGGCAGACGCATCTACGCGGTCGGTGGCAACCCGCTGGCGGCGCGGCTTTCGGGCGTCAACGTCGGACTCGTGAAGACGGCAGCCTTCGTGTTATCGGCGGTGCTGGCTGCTGTGGGAGCGATTCTGATCGCTGGCTTCAGCGGCGTGTCGTCGCTCAGTGTCGGCCAGGGCTACGAGTTCCAATCGATCTCGGCCATCGTTCTCGGTGGCATCGCGCTCGGCGGTGGCCGAGGCAACATCGCCGGAGCGGTCATGGGCGCGCTCACCCTGCAAGCCATGTTCTCCCTGCTCAATTTCCTGGGTTTCCCGCTGCCGATCCGCCTCAGCGTTCAGGGACTCATTATTGTTGGAGCCGTGGCTATCGCGGCATGGCGGAGTCGGACTTGATTTCCCCTTGGATCAACGCAGTGTGGAAGGAGCTGCCTATCAGCAAACCGTTATGGATCGAAGTTCACATGGCACTACACGCACGAATAAAACATCGTAAGGAGATTTCAGAATGCGTAAGTTCCAAATAGCCGCTTCATGCCTGGTGATCGTCCTGCTGTTCACTGCGGTGGTCGTGGCGCAAGAAGAGAATCCGTTCACCGCAATGGGTGATATGGAACGCCAGCTTGCCCAGCTCGAGATGGAGCCGCAGGGGCCTGAAGGCAAGCCCTGGGAACAGATGCTGGAACCGATTGAGATGGTCGATACCAGCATGTATGCCAAGGAAGGCCCCTGGAAAGTGTGCTTCTCGAATGCCTCCGTCGCCAATAGCTGGCGCGTGGTGGGCAACGCGGTGATGCAGTATGAAGTCACCCAGCACCCCGAAATCGGTGAATTCATTGTCACCGACGCGCAGGAAAACCCGGAAAAGCAGATCAGCGACATCGAAGACCTGCTGACCCGTGGCTGCGACGTCCTGATCGTTTCCCCGGCGACCACCGAAGCGCTGACTCCGGCGGTGGAAAAAGCGGCTGCGTCGGGCATTCCCGTGGTCGTTTTTGATCGCGGTGTGAATACGACCGAATACACGACCTTCATTCATCCCATCGGCGGATTCGCTTTCGGCGCAGTGGGTGCGCGCTGGCTGGCCGAGGAACTGGGCGGCGAGGGCAATGTGCTGGCGCTGCGCGTCCTCCCCGGCGTAGACGTTCTGGAAACCCGCTGGCAGGCTGCTGAGGCCATCTTCGCGGAATACCCCGGCATCAACGTGGTCGGCATGGAATTCAACGAATCGGACCCGGCCAAGGCCAAGGCCATCGTCCTGGACTATCTGGAACGCTTCGAGATCGACGGCATCTGGACGGACTTTGGCGGCGTGAGCGCGGCGGCTGCCGAGGCTTTCGTGGACTTCGGTGTCGATGTCCCGCCGATCACCGGTGAGGACTTCAACGGCTGGCTGAAAGCGTGGCAGGCCAACGGTTACAAGAGCATTTCCCCGACCTATCCGACCTTCCAGTGGCGCACCGCGGTCATCGCCGCCGTGCGGATTCTGAAGGGTGAGGAAGTGCCGAAGGAATGGGTGCTGCCGCAGCCGTTCATCACCTCTGAAAACCTGGAGCTGTACGCGCGGCCTGACCTGCCCGATGGTCACTTCGCCATGTGCGGCTGCAATGAGATCGAAGGCTTCCTGGAAGAACTGTGGGGCAACAGCTAACGCCCTGTCCGCAATGCAACTGCCGGGGTGGACTTCACGCCCCGGCAACTTTCCCCCACACTTCTTGAATATGGTATTCATACAGGAGATGCAATACTCATGATTGAAATTGGCTTCCACACGGACGCCTTTAACAGCAGCTACTGGAGCTTTGAACAATGCCTCCAGTGGGCACAGAAGAACGATCTGCACTACATCGAGTGCGGCACAATCGATGGGGTCAGTTGGATTCATGGGTTGGGCTACCAACCCCACGTGGCCCTCTGGGAAGACCCGATGGGGCTGCGTCGCAAGATGGAAGATTAC
>JAEUQZ010000011.1 GCA_016788965.1 Anaerolineae bacterium
GTTCTGTCAGTTGGAGTTGTCGTTTTGCCATGCCCTATCTTACTTCATTTGATTGCTTTTTCGGAAGTCCATTACATCGAAACAGCGAAAATCACCGCTTACTTGCTCTCTGAAGAAAACTCAGGCGGTAAATCGGCATTTTTCACGGCCTTTGGGTTCACGGCTGCCCAACCAGAGACGTTGAGGCAGGCATTGTTGGCTCATGCCCAGGAACATGACATCCGGCGGATTTCTGAGACCGCACATGGGACAAAGTATATAATTGAGGGTGAACTGCCCACACCGAGCGGTCGAACTCCGTTGGGTCGCTCTATCTGGATTATCGATGCACAACAAACCGCGCCGCGTTTCGTCACGGCGTATCCATTATAGGGAGCAGGCACACATGATACGAGAACATGAGCGGGCTGTCCTGACGGTCGATCTGCCAGAAACCGACTTCAAAATGGGTGATGTTGGCACAGTTGTCCACATCTACGTGGATGGCGCGGCCTACGAGATGGAGTTCTTCACGCTGGATGGGCGCACGCTGGATGTGGTCACGGTCGAGGCGGAACAGGTGCGTCCGGTGCGCCACAGCGACATCCTGCATGTGCGCGAGCTTTCCGCCTAACACCCGCGCTGCCAGTAGACCCACCCACGCCACGCGATCCATCCGCTCGGATGGCATCGTCGGCTCCATGTTCCATCGCTATACTGGAACAGAATGCCTCGCTGCCCTCTACGGCAGCCTGTCGTCTTGCGGAAAGCGCCTGAACGATGAAATTGAAAAAAGTCGATGCGCTGGATTTTGAACTCTCAGCCGTGGGTTTCGGATGCTGGGCAGCCGGCGGCAGCGTCGTCTGGAACGACGCCGATGACGACAGCACCCTCCGCGCGATTCAACGGGCGGTCGATCTGGGCATCAACTTCTTCGATGTCGCGCCCGTGTACGGCTTCGGTCACGCCGAGGAGATGTTGGGGCGGGCATTGGAAGGGCGGCGCTCGCAGGTGATCGTCGCCAGCAAGTGCGGCCTGCGCTGGGATGATTCCCACCAGATCGTCAACAACCTGCGCCCGGAAAGCATCCGCCAGGAGATCGAGGACAGTCTGAGGCGGCTGAAGACGGATTACATCGACATCTACCAGATGCACTGGCCGGATCCCGCCACGCCGGTTGGGGAGTCGATGCAGGCGCTTCTGGCGCTTCAGGCGGCGGGCAAGATTCGGCATATCGGCGTCTCGAACTTTTCGCGGGCGCTGGCGGAGGAAGCCCGCGCCTATGGGACAATTGTCTCCCATCAGGGGCTGTATAACCTGCTGGAACACAACCCCGCCCACTATCACAGCATCCCGCTTACCTACCGCACCCAGGCAGAAATTCTGCCCGACTGCCTGGAACATGACATGGCGTTCTTCCCGTACAGCCCGCTGTTCCAGGGATTGCTGACCGACCATTTCAAAGCCGAGCATCAGTTCGATTCGCGGGATGTGCGCTCGGCCAATCCCAAGCTGAACGGCAGTCTTTTCCAACGCTACTACCAGATCCGCGCGCAACTGCTGGACTTCGCCCGGCAGATCGGCAAACCGTTGAGTCAGGTGGCGATCAACTGGTTGATCGATCAGGCGGCCGTCACCTCGGTGATCTGCGGGGCGCAGACGGTGGCGCAGATCGACGAGAACGCCGCCAGCGCGTCGTGGACGCTGACGGCGGACATGCGCGGTGCTATCGAGCGTATCCTGCAACCCCATCATGATCTTCTGAACCAATGATGCCGTCATGAAGGGGATGGGATACTCCTTTGGACACAACCGCATCGCCCGGCAGAGCTAATTGCTGATAGCCGGGGATTTCCGCAGATAGGCGGGGTTGTTGACCTGATCGAGGATGAACGCGGCCATATCGGCCCGCGACAATCGAGGGCTGATATCTCCCACATAACCGATCTTGAGGCTCCCGCGCCGTGGATCGTCCGTCAGCATAGGCACGCGAACCACCGTCCAATCTCGATCCGAGGCCTGGATGAGGCTGACGGCTTGTTTCATATCAGCAACGACGTTCTTCGAGAAGACATTCAGGAGGAGGCCGAAAAAACGATCCACCAGCTTAGGCCGGTCCTGAGGATCTCGCACCCCGGCTCCTGCGGAGATAATGATGTGGCGCACACCGTGTTTCTTCATGGCCTTGAGGATGCCATCCATACCCCGGCTGATGGTGAATTCCGGTTTGTTGCTGCTCGGCCCCAGCACACTGATGACCGCATCTGCGCCTCGAATTACCTCCTCGACTGGTTCGGCATCCAGCACAGTGCCCTGAACGACCCGGAGGCGCGGATGCTCAACAGTCACTTTTGAGGGGGTACGCGCGAGGACGGTCACATCGGCGCCCGCTTCGAGCGCCTGCTGAATCAGATGTTGACCCGTTTTTCCAGATCCGCCAAAGATCGCCAGTTTCATCGAATATTCCCTTTTGACTGATCCATTTGTGTAGACTGGTCTATATAGACCGTTCAAAAAAAAGAAACCGCTTAGGGACTCAATCGCACCAACTCGTAGATTTCCTCACTGACCATCTCCATTGGAACACGGCTCTGGCTGGTGCGGCAGAGGATCACCGCGCCCTCGATAGCAGCGATAATCAGAGTCGCTATTCGCCTGGCGCGAGCAGCATCCATTCCGCCCTGTTCCAATTTGCTGGCGAAAGCCCCTTGCCACTCGTTGTAGATGTGGTAGCAGACTTCGCGCAGGCCGACGTTGGTCGATGCCGTTTCCATAGCAATCGTCGTGATCGGCCCGCCTGATCGGAAACCGGAACGCTCGACATTGATGGCAATCTGCCGGATAAATGCGCGAACGGCCTCAGCCGAATCCTCGACCTGAGCGAGATTGTCCTGAATACGTTGCAAGACGATTCTCCCCACATGACTGACGGCTTCGGCAGCCAGCTCCTCCTTGCCGCCGGGAAAATAGTAGTAAAGTGAACCTTTCGGGCTTTTACTCTCCTTGACAATCTGGTTTAGTCCGGTGGCGTGATACCCCTGCATCTCCAACAGATTACAGGTCGTTTCGATGATCTGATCGCGGGCTGTCGCCATAATTCGTCCCATGAATGCTGCCGATTTCACCAGTCGATCCTGCTGGCTTGACCGCGAGTATATCGCGGCCGAACATCTCTGGAAAACGAATTAGCAGTCATCGCGACGAGAACCCTCGCCTTGCCTATCCGTTTTGCCAGCAGTCACGGTAATCCCGCACGAACTGGTCGAACGATATGGGAGAACGCCCCAGCACCCTCTGGACATCCTGGCTGACCTGCTTCGCATTTCCAAAGCGAGTGATGGTGTACAACCCCGCAACCACCAGGGCGTAGCCCAGTTGGTGTCCTGAGCGAAGCTGATGGTAGATGAAACGGAACACCGAAGGATCCGAATAGTGGATAGGACGGTGCAGTATAGCTGTGAGTTTGCCGGCAACCTGGTGGTAATCCAGAGCTTCCTGTCCCGTCAGCGTATACTTCTTGTTCTCGTGCTGGGGGTCGGTAAGGGCACACACAGCCACAGCCCCAATGTCGCGCACGTCGATAAAGCTGGTCTTGGCATTCCCAACTGGCAGAGCGATTTCATTATGGTTCCGAATCTTGCTAGCCTGTGTGGTCGAGAGGTTCTGCATGAAGAAACTCGCTCGCAGAAAGGTGAACTTCACCCCGCTCTCCTCGATGATCTGCTCGATCTTATGATGCGGCACGATCCGGTTGTTTTCCACGCCCTGTATTGACAAGAACACAATATGTTCGACGCCGCAGTCTATTGCCGTCCGCAGGGCTGGGGCGATATCGCGCTCCACATTGGCAAGGGCAGGCGGCCGCACCAGAAACAGCCGTTTGATGCCTTCGAAAGCCGGACGGTGTGTTTCCGGCTTGAGGAAATCAAAATGGATGATTTCCACCTGTTCGGCGTATTCAGGATGTGGCGCGCGCAGATCGAAAAGCCCCACCCGAAACGGGATGCCCAACCGGATCAAGCCCGCGACAACTTCCGAACCGACATTACCCGGTACGCCCGTCACCAGGATTTCGGCTGCCATATTGATTTTTTCTCCGATCCAGAAAATGCTCATTCAATCTGGACTCAATTATATAAACCGGTCTATATAAATACAACAGCCAATTTCAGACAAACAGAGGATGACATCCTGGAACTGAGGCGGTTGGGGAGTGAAAAGCGATTGAAGTTCTGGGCGGTTAAGGGGGCGACACCGCCCCCGTCATCGCGCTCCGGTGAACGGCCTATCCCGGCAGCAGCACCGCATCGATGATGTGGATCACCCCATTGGTCGCATCGACATCGCGGGCGATGGCCGTCGCGCCGTTGACGCGCACATCGATGCCGCCGGCCAGCTTCATTTCGAGGGTAAGCGTAAGCTGCGCCCCTTCCAGCAAGCTGTCCACCTTCAGTCCGTCGGCACTGGTGGCGGCCATGCTCAGGTCCATGTCGCTCATCAGGCTGTAGGTATACAGCTTCGACGGCAGCACATGATAGAGCAGCGTGCTGGTCACAAGCGCGGGATCGGCCAGGATGGTACTGAGCGTGGTCGAACTGAGTGCGGCGAAGGCCTGATCGGTCGGGGCGAAGACAGTCAGCGCCAACGTGGAATCGCTCAGCGCCCCCAGCACCGCCGGATCAGCCGCCTGCACTGCCGAAAGCAGCGTGGTGAACTGCGGCGCGTCCGGGTCGGCAGCGGCATCGATCACGATCTCGGCGATGGTGCGCGTCTCCGGCAGCAGCACCGCATCGATCCCGTGGATCAGGCCGTTGCTGGCTTCCAGGTCGGGCAGGATCACTCTGGCGCTGTCCACGGTCAGATCGCCGTCGTCATCGACGGCCACATCGATGTACTGGCCGTTGAGGGTCGGGCCGGAGATGGTCTGTCCCATGCTTTGCAGCGCGGGGATCAAATCAGTCGAGCGGCTGGTTCCCTCGATGACATGGTAGAGCAGGATTTGAGTCAGCAGCTCAGGATCGGCCAGCACAGCGGCGAAGGTCTCCTCGCCGAGGTCTTCGCTCAATTGGATGAAGGCCGCGTCGGTCGGGGCGAAGACGGTAATCTTGCGTTCCAGCTCGGCGTTGGCGAGCATCTCCATGACGGAAGGATCGGCGGCTTCGACTGCCGCCAGGAGCAGCGTGAATTGGGGTTGGTCGCCGCTGGCGGAGGCGGCCAGCAGGTCGGCAATCGTCGGCTGGGCGGCCTCCTGCGCCAGCGCCGGGATAATGCTCAGCAGGCTCCACATCGCCAGCAGGACGAGGCTGATGCGCTTGTTCAAGTCGGATTCTCCTGAATGGGGGACACTGTACGCTTCACATGATACAGGCGATCCGCATCCGGGGAAAATGCCCTGGAATATGACACCTGGCACACCCCGAACCGGGCGAATGTCAGATGTATCCCGGACGCAGCCGACCGACAATGAAGGTAGGCTCTGAAGTTATTTGGGTACAGGGGAGGAAAACATGAACGCGCGCATCGGCAATCTGATCGCCATCCTCGCCGCCCTGCTGGTGGTCTTCACGGCGATGGTCGATCCATCGATCACGGTGTTTCTGAGTCTGGCCGGCGTGGTCGCGCTGGTGATGTACACCCTCTACGAGACGACACGCCACCAGCACACCTAGCCCGTGCCGCGGCGCGTCTACGTCCGCAGGTACGACGCGCCATTCACATCCACGACCGCGCCCGTCAGGAATTCTGCCCCGCGTGAGGCCAGAAACAGCACGGTATAGGCCACTTCGTCCGGCGTCGCCACCCGGTTGAGGGGACTCTGCGCCCGGATCGCATCCCCGCCGGGCGCGTTCAGATAGTCGGCAGCCATATCGGTATCCACCCAGCCCGGCGCGACCGCCGTGACATAGATGCCGTGCGGAGCCAGTGCCTTCGCCAGCGATTGGCTCATTGAGTTCATGGCGGCTTTGCTCGCGCCATAGGCTGGCGCGTCCGGCTCGCCCCGGAAGGCTCCCCGTGAGGTGACGTTGACGATGCGGCCTCCCCCCTGAGCCATCATGTGGCGGGCGGCGCAGTAAGCGGCGTTGGCCACCCCGACCAGATTGGTCTGCAAGGTGCGCGTCCAGGCGGCCTGCCACTCGTCATAGCTCACCGTCGCCACCGGATGATCCTCGTAGATGCCGGCGTTGTTGACCAGCACATCCAGCCTGCCCATCTGCTGGACGACGCTGTCCACCATGCGGCGCACCCCCTCCGCGTCGGCCATATCCGCCTGCACGATGAGATGGCCTTCACCCGGCAGCGCCGCCAATGTCTCGGCGGCGGCCTGGGCATGGCTGTGGTAATGCACGGCCACGCGGGCGCCCTGACGGGCGAACTGCACCGCCGCGGCCCGGCCAATCCCGCGCGACGCTCCGGTAATCAGGACGACCTGCCCGCTAAAGTCCATAATGGGGGGTGTGGACACCGCTAATGCTCCTTGCGATTTCTACAGCAGCAGCCCGACCAGGATATCGTAGACGCGCCACAGCGCCCGCTTGGCCGGATCAGGCCAGTTGCGCCCCGGCAGCACGGGCGGGAAGGTGCTGGCTCCGGGCTGGTCGAAGGCGTTATTCCAGCCCTCGCCCGTCCACAGGATGTCTCCGCCGCCGATCCCGATCTCCTTGACCATGCCTTGCGGATCGGTTCCGTTGTTCTCGAAGGTGTTGTTGTGAATCCAGTTGTTCTCCGGCAGCGGGCCGAGGTCGAAGACGGTATCGCGCGGGTAGAGGATGTACAGGCTGGTCAGGGCGATGCCGAAGCTGTTGTTGCCCCGGATGGTGTTGTTGAACACCTCGGTGCCGTCGGCGGTCATAATCATGATGCCGGTTCCGCTGGGCACTTTGGAGACGACCGAGTTGGGCGCGCCGAAGTTCTCGTGGTTGTTGTTCTCGATGAGGTTGTTATAGACCCGCGTGCCATAGCCGACCTTCGACGGGTTGTTGGGCAGCAGGAAGACCAGAATGCCGCCTGCGTTGTCGTGGGCGTGGTTGTCGTAGACCTCGGCGTTGGTGCTGTTCTCGATCTCGATGCCGGTGACGTTGCCGTAGACCTCGTTGTTCCGCACGATGATCGGTCCCCGGCTCTGGCCCACGTAGATCGCAGCATCGGCGATCCCGGTGACGACCGAGTTCTCGATCAGCACATCGGTGCATTCCACCGGGTACAGTCCGTAGAGGCCGGTGTTCTCGATGATGAGGTTGCGGTAGACGACGCGCTCGGCTCCGGTGGTCAGCACGCCGTTGCCGATGTAATCGCGGATGCCGAAGCCTTCCAGCACGAAGTCATCGCCGGTGGTGTTGAAGCCGTCGCTGAGGATATTCTGGCCGTCCAGCCACGGACGGTCATCCTCGGTGACGATCCCCTGGATGGTGATCCCGCCCGTATCGACGTAAACCGTCTCATGATACACCCCCGGCTCGACCACCACCGTATCGCCCGGCAGCGCCTGATCGACGCCGGCCTGGATGGACTCGCCCGCGCGGACGGTGATCGTCCGCCGAGCGCGGGGGGCGCTTTCGGCGGCGGCGGGCACGCTGGCCTGTTCGATCAGGGCGCGGGCCGGATTCTCGGTATGAGGAACCACGGGCAGCCCGCTGGGAACCGATTCGGGAAGCGCGATCAGATCAGTGGGTTCGTCGGTGAGCGCATACAGGAAGGCGATCAGGTCGCTGGTCTGCTGCCCGGTGAGCGTAAAGCCCTGGAGGAATTCATCCGGCGGCACATCCACGCCGAAGGCCGCGCCACCGCCTTTGGCATAGAAATCCACCACCTCGTCCAGCGTGCTGAAGACACCGTTGTGCATATACGGCGCGGTCAGCGCGACGTTCCGTAAACCAGGGGTGCGGAAGGCGCGGGTCGAGTCCGGCCCGTTGACGATCTCGACCTGGCCGAGATCGGGCTGAAGCGGATTCACATCCGGCACGCCCAGCACATTGAAGGTGTTGTTGGTGAAGGTCGGCCAGGCATGGCACTCGAAGCAGCGCGTCTGGGCGCTGCGGAAGACATTGAAGCCGCGCCGCTGAGCGGGCGTCAGCGCGTCGAAGTTCCCGGCGGCGAAGGCATCGAAGGGCGCGTTCTGGGAAACCAGCGTGCGCTCGAAGCCGGCGATGGCAGCGGTGACGTTCGCCACGGTGATGCCATCGGGGAAGGCTTCGGCGAAGAGCCGTTGATACTCCGGGATGGCGCGAAGCTGCGCCAGCATGATCTCCAGGTCGGCGGCCATCTCGATGGGATTGGTTAGGGGGACGAGCATCTGCTCTTCCAGCGATTTGGCGCGGCCATCCCAGAACAGACTGGTGGCGTAAGCCGCGTTCCATAGTGAAGGGGCATTCCGGCGCAGGTCTTCACCGTGGACGCCCTGGGCGATCTGGCGGCCATCGGTGAAGCCCAGATCAGGATGATGGCAGGACGCGCACGACAGGTTATCCTCGGCAGACAGCACCGGGTCATAAAACAGCAGCCGCCCCAGCGCCGCCTGCTTCGCATCCACGGGCGGCAGTTCCGGCCAGGCCGCCTGGAGGCCAGTGGTCGCGTCTTCCCGCTGACGAGCGCCGCCACCCTGCTGCGCCACCGGAATGGGCGTATCCTCCGGCACGGGCAGATAGGCGAAGACGGCGCTGATCCCGCACAGGAACAGAAGCGGCAGCCCGATCAGCCAGCGCCACCAGCGGCGCGGTTTGCGCGTCGTGTTCATCGGCTGTTTCCCCCCGAAAATCTCTTCCCAAAACAGAGCATTTCAAACGCGCCGGGAATATACCACATTCCCCCGGCATCGGCTGTCACCCCCCGGCGACGTGATCGGTGAAGAATTTCAACCACGGCCCGCAGCCCTGGATGAACGGCTGCATCAGGGCGCGTTCGGCCTGGACGGTGTGCATCAGATCGTGCCCGGCCCACTCATGCAGCAGGTGGCTGAGCGTGACCGGCCCCAACTCGGCATGGCGGGCGCGGCGCGTCAGATCGGCGGCGCTCAACCCCGCGATCAGCGACAGGCTCTCCGCCCGCAGCGGGATGAAGGCCGCCACCAGATCGCCCATCTGCGGCGGGCTGGCGAACTTCGTGCCCTGTTTGTCCGGGTCATAAGCCGGGAAATCCTGCCCCGCCAGGAATGCCCGCAGCCGCGATTGAAAGACCCGCTCGATATCGAGGAGGTGCTGCATACATTCCAGCGCCGACCACTCGCCGGGGAGCGGCTGCGCCGCCAGCAGATCGACAGGCAGCGCCTCGCCGAGGTGCTGGAAACGCGCGGCGGTGGTCTGAAGGACGGATTGCACCCAGTTCAACACATGCGCTTCGGGGATCGACATGAGGACTTCCTTTCACTATGGATTCTTGTTTCAGTGTAGCATTCTCGACAGGCGACCTCAAAACCCAGACAGGGCCGCGGTAGGGCCTTTGCAAAGTCGTTGAGCGTAGCCCTCCCGTCAGCCCTCATCCCCCAGCCCCTTCTCCCAGCGGTACTCCGCGTTCGGGAGAAGGGGAGCCAAGTCCCTCTCCCAGGCGTACTCGCCGTTCGGGAGAGGGATTTAGGGTGAGGGCAATATTTAGGATGTGCTGACTCTGCAGAAGCCCTGAACGGCCGCCGAAACGTGCCTTGACATGCGGGCGAGCGGGTGTTAGCATACCCAATCGCAAACCAGCAACCGGCACACACCCTCAACCACGCAGAGGCAATGCTGTCGCCGAATTGAACGAATGGGCCGCGAAAGCGCCTCGATCCCGGGGTAGCTCGCAGCGTAGAAATTCGTGACGGGCGTTCTGCGGTTGAGGTACGCCCGTTTGCTTGCCTGTAACAAGGGATCATTATTTCGGAGCAAGGTATGCCAACCATCAATCAGTTGGTGCGGAAGGGCCGCCAGGCGAAGAAGCGCAAGTCGAAAGCGCCCGCGCTGCAATATACGCTCAATGCGTATTCGCAGAAGCGCACCCTCCGCCGCAAGGGCAGCCCGCAGAAGCGGGGTGTCTGCACGGTCGTCAAGACCATGACGCCGAAGAAACCGAATTCGGCGCTGCGGAAGGTGGCGCGTGTGCGCCTGACGAACCAGATCGAAGTCACCGCCTACATCCCCGGCGAAGGCCACAGCCTTCAGGAACACAGCGTCGTGCTGGTGCGCGGCGGCCGTGTCAAGGACCTGCCGGGCGTGCGCTACCACATCGTGCGCGGCACGCTGGATACCGATGGTGTGAAGAACCGTGAACAGGCGCGCAGCAAATATGGCGCCAAGCGTCCGAAGCCGGGTCAGGCTGCGGGCGGGAAGAAATAACCAGGGGGTCACGTCAGCATGTCAAGAAGAAGCAGCCCGCCCAAGCGGAAAGTGGCCCCGGATAAGAAGTATGGCAACAGCCATATCACCATGTTCGTCAACCGGATGATGCGCGGAGGTAAGCGCAGCACCGCCCTGGCGATTATGTACAAGGCGCTCGTCATCATCGAAGAACGCGCCAAGCGTGATCCGATTGAAGTCTTCGAGCAGGCGCTCCGCAATGTGACGCCCGCCGTGGAAGTCAAGCCGATGCGCGTCGGTGGTTCCACCTATCAGGTCCCGGTCGAAGTTCCCTATGCACGCGCCACCTCACTGGCGATGCGCTGGCTCTTGGAGACGGCGCGCGGCCGGGGTGGCAAGAATATGGCCGAAAAGCTGTCCTCCGAACTGATGGATGCAGCGGGCGGCCAGGGCGCGTCGATCAAGAAGAAGGACGACACGCATCGTATGGCCGAGGCCAACCGCGCCTTCGCCCACTTCCGGTAAAGCGATTGGATCAGGATGCGGCCGAGTGCCCCTTGATCCGCAGTTCAGTGGGGATTGTAGTCAGAGTAAGCTATGGCGAAAAAAGGCGAGAAGCTCGATCTCAATAAGGTACGCAACATCGGCATCATTGCCCACATCGATGCGGGCAAGACGACGACGACCGAGCGCGTGCTTTATTACACCGGCATGATTCACAAAGTCGGTGAGGTTCATGAAGGCGCGGCGACCACCGACTATATGGAACAGGAACGCGAGCGCGGGATCACCATCACCGCCGCCGCGATCACTGCCGAATGGCGCGGTTTCCAGGTCAACGTCATCGACACCCCCGGCCATGTGGACTTCACCGCCGAAGTCCAGCGCAGTCTGCGCGTGCTGGATGGCGGCGTCGTGGTTTTCGATGCCGTCGCCGGTGTCGAGCCGCAGTCCGAAACGGTCTGGCGGCAGGCCAACAACTACCGCGTGCCGCGTCTGTGCTTCGTCAACAAGATGGATCGCGTCGGGGCGAACTTCCAGCGCTGCGTCGATATGATTATCGAGCGCGTCGGCGGCAACCCGGTCGTGATCGCCATACCCTATAACGAAGGGCCGGAGTTCGGCGGCGTCATCGATCTGATCGACATGGTGTTGGTCACGTTCGAGGGCGATATGGGCAATACCATCACCCGCCACCCGATCCCCGAAGGCTTCCGTGAACAGGCCGAAACGCGCCGCATGGAAATGATCGAGAAGGTCGTCGAAAACGATGACTTCCTCACCGAGAAGTATCTGATGGGCGAGGAAATCAGCAAAGACGAACTCCTCGGCGCGATGCGTCAGGCCACTATCGATAACAAGATTCAGCCGGTGCTGTGCGGTTCCGCCCTCAAGAACAAGGGCGTCCAGTTGATGCTCGACCGCGTGATCGACCTGCTGCCCTCCCCGCTGGATATTCCGGCCGTGACCGGGCTGCATCCCAAGACGGATGAGCCGCTGGAACGCCGCGCGGAAAACAGCGAACCGACGGCGGCGCTGGTCTTCAAGATCATCACCGATCCGTATGTCGGTCGGTTGGCCTTCTTCCGGGTCTACTCCGGCGTGGTCAAGGCCGGCTCCGGCCTGCTGAACACGACGAAGGGCGAGCGCGAACGTATCGGCCGTATCGTCCGTATGTTCGCTGACCGCCGTGAAGATGTCGAAGAAGTGCAGGCAGGCGATATCGCCGCCATCCTCGGCCTGAAGGAAACCTTCACCGGGGACACCCTCTCCGACGCCGATAAGCCGATTGTGCTGGAGAAGATCAGCTTCCCCGAACCGGTCATCGAACTGTCGATTGAACCGAACTCGAAGGCCGATCAGGACAAGATGGGCGTGGCGCTGCGCCGCCTGGCCGAAGAAGACCCGACCTTCAAGATCGAAGTGGACGACAAGCTCGGCCAGACCAAGATCAAGGGGATGGGTGAGCTTCACCTGGAAATCATCGTAGACCGCATGAAGCGCGAGTTCAACGTCGAAGCGACCGTCGGACGCCCGCGCGTGGCCTACCGCGAAACCATCACCCGCCACGTCCGCATCGATACCACCTTCAAGCGGCAGACGGGCGGTTCTGGTCAGTATGCCCGCGTCGTCTGCGAATTCGAGCCGATGACGGACGAGGATCGTCAGCAGCTTCAGGCTGGCGAAGATTTCCTCTTTGCCGACGAAATTCGCGGCGGGACGATCCCGCGCGAGTTCATCAAGCCGACCTTCAACGGCATCAAGGATGCCATGTCGGGCGGCGTGCTGGCCGGGTATCCGGTCGTCGGGGTGAAAGCCCGTCTGGTGGATGGCGCGTTCCACGAAGTCGACTCCAGCGAAATGGCCTTCAAGGTCGCTGGCTCGATGTGTTTGAAGGAAGGCGTCCAGAAGGCCGGCCCGGTGCTGCTGGAACCGATGATGAAGGTCGAAGTCTCCGTTCCCGAAGACTACACCGGCAGCATCGTCGGCGATCTTTCTGCCCGGCGCGGCATCATCGTCGGCATGGAACCGCGCGGCGGCGGCTCGACCAGCATCCGCGCCACCGTTCCGCTGGGCGAAATGTTCGGCTACGCGACCAACCTGCGTAACATGACGCAGGGGCGCGGCAGCTTCAGCATGGAGTTCGAGAAGTATTCCGCCGTCCCGCAGCACATCGCCGACGAGGTGATCAAGCACGGGCGCTGATCGGTGAGGAGCGAGCCGAACGCTCGGCTCGCTGAAGCAGCAAGTTCCCTGATGGGGGTCTTCGAGAGCGGCCCCCATAGTAGTCCGTGAATGTCTCAGTCAGTAAGGAAAAGGACAGACAAACAATGGCGAAGTTTGAACGTACTAAGCCCCATGTCAACATCGGCACGATTGGTCACGTCGATCACGGCAAGACGACCCTGACGGCGACCATCACCAAGGTGCTGGGACTGAAGGGCAAGGCCGCCCGGATGAATTATGAAGATATCGACAACGCCCCGGAAGAAAAGGCGCGCGGTATCACCATCAACATCCGTCACGTCGAATATGAAACCGACAAGCGCCACTACGCGCATGTGGACTGCCCCGGCCACCGTGACTACATCAAGAACATGATCACCGGCGCGGCCCAGATGGACGGCGCGATCCTGGTCGTCAGCGCCCCGGATGGCCCAATGCCGCAGACCCGTGAACATGTGCTGCTGGCCCGCCAGGTGGAAGTCCCGGCCATGGTCGTCTTCCTCAACAAGATCGACCAGATGGACGATCCCGAACTGCTCGAACTGGTCGAACTGGAAATGTCCGAACTGCTGAGCAGCTACGGCTTCCCGGCGGATACCCCCATCGTGCGTGGTTCCGCTCTCCAGGCTTACGAGTCCAACAGCGAAGACCCGAACGCGCCCGAATACGAGCCGATCCTCAAGCTGATGGATGTGGTCGATGAGTGGATCCCCACCCCGGCCCGTGAGACCGAGAAGCCCTTCCTGATGCCCGTCGAAGACGTGTTCTCGATCAAGGGCCGTGGTACGGTCGTGACCGGTCGCGTCGAGCGTGGCAGCCTCCTGAAGGGGCAGGAAATCGAGATCATCGGTCTGCGTGACGACATCCGCACCAGCGTCGTGACCGGCATCGAAATGTTCCACAAGGAACTCGACGCCGCCGTCGCTGGCGACAACGCAGGCATCCTCCTGCGCGGCATTGAACGCACCGACATCGAGCGCGGTATGGTTCTCGCCAAGCCCAAGAGCATCAAGCCGCACCGCAAGTTCAAGAGCGAAGTCTACGTGCTGAAGAAGGAAGAGGGCGGCCGTCACAAGGCCTTCTTCAATGGCTACCGTCCGCAGTTCTACATCCGCACCATGGATGTGACCGGCACGATCACCATGCCCGCGGGCGTCGAGATGGTTATGCCCGGCGACAGCGTGAACCTGGACGTTGAACTGATTACCCCGGTTGCTCTCGAAAAGGGGTCGAAGTTCGCCATCCGTGAAGGCGGTCTGACCGTCGGCGCCGGTGTCATCACCGAAGTGCTGGAATAACCGTCCGGGATCATCATCCGTCAGTGATGTAGGGGCGCGACTACGCGCCCCTACTCTCCCCACAACGGGGCGAGAGGCTACTATGGTTCGCAACAAGATTCGTATCTGGCTGAAAGCGTATGATCACCGGGTGCTCGACCAGTCCGTCCAGCGGATCGTCGAGACGGCCGAGCGCACCGGCGCTCGCGTCGTCGGGCCGGTCCCGCTGCCGACGCGCATCGAACGCTTTACGGTGCGCCGCAGCCCCTTCATCGACAAAGACTCGCAAGAGCATTTCGAGATTCGCACCCACAAACGGTTGATCGATGTACTCGACCCCGACAGCAAGACGATTGACGCGCTCATGCGCCTCAATCTGCCTGCCGGCGTGGACATCGTGGTGAAATAGGGGGCGCGACCATGAAGGGCATTATCGGCAAAAAAGTGGGCATGACCCAGATTTTCGACGATAACGGCAATGTCATCCCGGTGACGGTCATCCAGGCCGGCCCGTGCTACGTGACCCAGATCCGCAGCGCGGAGAATGATGGCTATGTCGGTATCCAGCTCGGCTTCGGTGAAACCAAGCCGCAGCGCCTGACCAAGGGTCAGCTTGGACACCTCCAGCGCAACAACCTGCCCGCGCTGAAGGTCCTGCGCGAGTTCCGCGTGCGGAACGGCGACGTAGATGTCCAGGAAGGGCAGCAGATCAAGGCGGACGTCTTCCTGAAAGGCGAACGTGTCGATGTAATCGGCGTGAGCAAAGGCCGCGGGTTCCAGGGCGGCATCAAGCGCCACAACTTCAACCGTCAGCCCAAGACCCACGGTGCGTCCGACCGGACGCGCGCGCCCGGCTCGGCAGGTGCGAACACCTACCCCGGCCGTACCCTCAAAGGGAAGCGTTATCCCGGTCATATGGGCAGCGAGCGCGTCACCACCGAGAATCTGGAAGTGGTGGTGGTCGATCCCGAACGGAACCTCCTCGCCGTGCGAGGGTCGGTTCCCGGCAGCAACGGCGGCATCGTCATGATTAAGCCGGCCCGTCCGCGCCGCCGTTAAGGAGCGAAGGATCATGAAAGTACCAGTCCTGAATATGAACGGCAAGGAAGTCAAGACCATTGACCTCCCCGCCGACATCTTTGAAGTCGAAGTCAACAATGGTCTGATGCATCAGGCCTATGTTCGCCAGATTTCCAACGCCCGCCTCGGAACCCACAAGGTGCAGCGGCGTGGGGAAGTCAACCGCACTTCGGCCAAGTGGTATCGTCAGAAGGGCACCGGCCGCGCCCGTCACGGTTCCCGTGACGCGACGCAGTTCGTCGGCGGTGGTCGTCCGAAAGGCCCGACCCCGCATAAGTACACCAAGCACATGCCGCGTAAGATGCGCCAGCAGGCCATCCGCTGCGCGCTCAGCGCCCTGATCCGCGATAACCAACTGGTTTTCGTCGATCAACTGGCGCTGGAGCAGCCCAAGACCAAGCAGATGCGGCAGGTGTTGGATGCGGTCGTCGGCAAGGATCACAGCGCCCTGGTGCTGATGACCGAGGGGCATGAGGCGCTGGAGCGCAGCATCCACAACCTCGCTGATGCCCATGTCATCCGGGTGAACTACCTGAACATGCGCGACCTGTTCCAGTATGACCGCGTGGTCGTGCCCCTGGACGCGCTCGAAGTCATCAAGGCGATCTGGGGACAGGAGCAGTAATCATGGCGGAACTTCACATTTACGACGTGCTGCGTCGCCCGGTCATCACCGAGAAGGCGACGGTCATGGCCGACGAGTTCAACCAATACGTCTTCGAGGTCGCCCCGGATGCGAACAAGCTGCAAATCAAAGAAGCTGTCGAGCTGATCTTTGAAGTGAGCGTGGTCAACGTCAATACGATGGTCGTCCCGGCCAAGCGCGGCCGTCGCGGGCGCAACTGGTATCTGCGTTCGCGCCAGTGGAAGAAGGCCATCGTGACCGTGCCGAAAGATCAGAAGATCGAGATGTTCAATACATAGGTGGGGCGATCATGGCCGTAAAAGTATACAAGCCCACTTCGGCGGGCCGCCGAGGGATGACGGGCTATTCCTTTGAAGAGATCACCAAGTCCAGTCCGGAACGGTCGCTGACCGAATCCCTCCGCAAGCACGGCGGCCGCAACAACTCCGGTCGCGTCACCGTGCGGCATCGCGGTGGCGGACACAAGCGGCGCTATCGCGTCATCGACTTCCGCCGCAACAAGATGGACTGCCCGGCCCAGGTGATCGCTATCGAGTACGACCCGAACCGCTCGGCGCGGATCGCGCTGGTGGAATACGAGGACGGCGAGAAGCGTTACATCGTCGCCCCCCTGGGTCTGAAGGTCGGTGACCGCGTGGCGAATGGCGATCAGGCGCAGCTTCGTAACGGGGATGCCCTGCCCATTCACGACATCCCGGTCGGTACGCTGATCCACAACATTGAACTGCTGCCGGGCAAGGGCGGCCAACTGGTGCGGGCGGCGGGTGTCTCGGCCCAGCTTCTCGCTAAGGAAGGCAAGTACGCCCAGGTGCGCCTGCCCAGCGGTGAGATGCGGCTCATCCACGAACGCTGCATGGCGACCATCGGCCAGGTCGGGAACACCGATCACAGCAACGTCAAGCTGGGCAAAGCCGGTCGCAAGCGTTGGATGGGCATCCGTCCGACCGTGCGCGGCAGCGCGATGGACCCCGCCAGCCACCCGCATGGCGGTGGCGAAGGCCGCTCGCCCATCGGTATGCCCGGCCCGAAGACCCCCTGGGGCAAGCCGGCGCTCGGCAAGCGCACCCGCACCAACCGCCGCACCGACAAGTTCATCGTTCGCCGGCGTGGTTCTGGACGCTAAGGGAAGTAGGAACATTCAATGGGACGTTCACTGAAAAAGGGGCCGTTCATCAGCCCCAAGCTGCTCAAGAAAGTGGATCGGCTGAATGCGGAGAACAAGAAGACCGTGATCCGCACCTGGAGCCGCGCCAGCACCATCTTCCCGCAAATGGTGGGACACACGATTGCCGTGCATGACGGCCGCCGTCATGTGCCGATCTATGTGACGGAGAACATGGTGGGCCACAAGCTGGGCGAGTTCGCGCCGACCCGTACCTACCGCGGTCACATGGTCGAAAAGAAGACCGGAAAGTAGGAGAACCGCGATGCGTGTACAGGCCAGGACCACCTACATTTCAATCTCGCCCCAGAAGCTGCGCCTCGTCATCGACAAGGTGCGTGGTCTGGGCGCGAGCCAGGCGATGACCGTGCTGGAATACATGCCGCAGAAGGGCGCCCGCTTCGTTCATAAGACGTTGAAATCGGCCATCGCCAATGCCGAAAACAACTTCGACCTGAACCCGGACGACCTCGTGGTCGAGACCATCCATGCCGATGATGGTCCCCGGCTCAAGCGGATGAAGGCCGGAGCGCGTGGGCGCTACAAGCCGCGTGTCCGCCGCACGTCACACCTGACGATCATCTTGCAAGAGCGAGAATAGGGGTAGCACATGGGGCGTAAAGTTCATCCAATCGGCTTCCGGCTCAAGATCATCCGCGACTGGGATGCCCGCTGGTATGCCGAAGGCGACAAGTTCCGCGAACTCTTGCAGGAAGACTTCAAGATTCGCCGGTTCGTCAAGAAGGTCGGCGCGCGCGCCGGTGTCTCCCGCATCGAGATCGAGCGTTATCCAAACCAACTGCTCGTCAACATCCACACCGCCCGTCCCGGCATCCTCATCGGGCGCAAGGGCGAAGCGGTCAAGGACTTGCGGACGGGCATCGAAGACCTGACCGGCAAGAAGGTCAAGGTCGAAGTGACCGAGATCGAAAAAGCCGATCTGGACTCGACCCTGGTGGCCGAGAACATCGCTGACCAGCTTCAGCGCCGCATCGGTCACAGCCGCGCCATGAAGCGTGCTGTCAGCCAGGCCATGCGCCAGGGCGCGCAGGGCATCAAGATCATGGTCAGCGGCCGCCTGGGCGGTTCGGACATGTCCCGAACCGAATGGGTGGCGGAAGGCCGTGTGCCGCGCTCATCGCTGCGCTCCAACATCGACTACGGCACGGCGGAAGCGCTGACCACCTTCGGGCGGATCGGCGTGAAGGTTTGGATTTACAAGGGCGAAGTGCTCACCAAAGAAGAGAAGCCGGCTGAGCCAAAGAAAGACGTTTACGTGATGCCGTAGGTCTGGGACGGCTGGATGTGCCAGCCGCTCGGATGACGGTCGGGTGAAGGAAGACAGACTATGTTGATGCCGAAGCGAATGAAGTACCGCAAGCAGCAGCGCGGTAACATGAAGGGCAAGGCCAGCCGGGGCAACGTCGTCCAGTTTGGCGAGTACGGTTTGCAGGCGCTGGAGCCGATCTGGCTCACCGCCCGGCAGATCGAAGCCGCCCGTAAGGCGATGGTGCGCTTCACCAAGCGACGCGGGAAAGTATGGATCCGCGTCTTCCCCGACAAGCCTTATACCCAGAAGGCCGCTGAAACCCGTATGGGCAGCGGTAAAGGTGCGGTGGAATATTATGTCGCGGTGATTAAGCCCGGCCGTGTCCTCTTCGAAATGGGTGGTGTGCCCGAAGAAGATGCCCGGCAGGCCCTGCGGTTGGCCGCCTTCAAGCTGCCCATCCGCACCAAGCTGATCAAGCGATATGATCCGATTTCAGGGCAGGAGATTAAGTTCGAATGAAAATCCGGGAAATCCGTGAGATGACGGACAAAGAAATCCAAGACGCCCTGGAAGATAAGCGTGAAGCGCTTTTCAATCTGCGCTTCCAGAAAGCATCCGGCCAGCTTGAAGATTTGAGCGCTCCGACCCGTACCCGCCGGGAAATCGCCCGGCTGCTGACGGTGTTGAAGGAACGTCACCTGGCCCACGAAGTGGCCCGCAAGGAGGGCGCCAATGGCTAACAGTCGTCGGCGGCTGATTGGCCGCGTGGTGAGCGACAAGATGGAAAAGACCGTGGTGGTGGCGATTGAACGCCGCAAAGCCCACCCCGTCTACAAGAAGGTCGTGCGCTCGACCAAGAAGGTCATGGCGCACGATGAGTCCAACAGCATTGAGGTCGGCTCGGTCGTCCAGCTTGTCGAAAGCAAGCCGATCAGCCGCAACAAGCGTTGGGTGGTCGAGAAAGTGCTGGAAGGCCCCGGCGGGCGCGTGCTTCAGCCGATTGCCGCTGAAGTTCCCGCTCATCCTGAAGAGGCCCAGGCCGTCGAATCCGCCGAGGAGTCCGCATCATGATCCAGACTGAATCAAGGCTGGTCGTTGCCGATAACACCGGCGCGCGCGAACTCCTGGTCATCCGTGTGCTGGGCGGTTCGCGCCGCAGATACGGCGGCATCGGCGACATCGTGGTCGCCACCGTCAAACTGGCAAGCAGCGATGGCAGCGTGAAGAAAAGCGAAGTGGTCAAGGCTGTCATCGTCCGCATCGCCAAAGAATATCGCCGCAGCGACGGCTCCTACATCAAGTTCGACGATAACGCCGCTGTGCTGCTGGCCGATGACATGCAGAACCCGCGCGGGACCCGCGTCTTCGGCCCGGTGGCGCGCGAACTGCGCGACAAGGGTTTCCTCAAGATCGTGTCACTCGCGCCGGAAACGCTCTAGGACGCGGGAGTAAAATAACGATGCGTAAGATCAAGAAGGGCGACAAGGTTGAGGTGATCGCCGGCAAAGACCTGGGCGAGCGCGGTGAAATCGTCACCGTGCATGTCAAGGACAGCCGGGTGGTCGTCAGCGGAGTGAACATCGGCAAGAAGCACGAGAAGGCGCGGCAGGTCGGCAACCGCCAGATCCCCGCCCAGATCGTCGAATTCAATGCGCCGCTGCACGTCTCCAACGTGATGCTGGTGTGCCCCTCGTGCGACAAAGCGTCGCGCGTCGGCTTCCGCTTCAAGGACGATGGCCGCAAAGTTCGCTTCTGCAAAGCGTGCAACGCGGATATTGACTAGGACAGGAGCGGAATAAACCAATGTCAGCAGTCACACCCATCATGCAAACGCGCTACCAGGACGATGTCGTCCCGGCGCTCATGCAGGAATTCAAGTATCAGAACATCATGGAAGTGCCTCGCATCCAGAAGGTTGTCATCAATGTCGGCCTGGGCGAGGCCAATGAAAACCCCAAACTGCTGGATGGGGCGGTCGAAGATCTGCGGATCATCACCGGCCAGCAGCCTATCATCACGAAGGCCAAGAAGAGCATCGCCACCTACAAGCTGCGCGAAGGCCGCGCCATCGGCGTCAAGGTGACGCTGCGCGCCGAACGCATGTGGGCGATGCTCGACCGGCTCATCAACATCGCGCTGCCCCGCGTGCGTGACTTCCGCGGCGTCCCCGCCAAGATGGACGGACGCGGCAATTACACCATCGGCCTCCGCGAGCAGTTGATGTTTGCCGAGATTCAGTACGACAAGATCGACAAAGTGCGTGGCATGGAAATCACCATCGTCACCACCGCCAAGAGCGATGAAGAAGGCCGCCGCTTGCTGGCTCTGCTCGGTATGCCTTTCCAGAAGAACTAGGGGTTGATCGCGTATGGCTAAGAAATCGATTGTAGCCCGTGAGGGGCGGCGGAAGTACAACGTCCGCGTTCGCCATCGCTGCGAGTTCGTGGACCCAAATTCGGGCAAAACCTGCGGGCGTCCACGCGCGTATATCGGCCGCTTCGGTCTGTGCCGCATCCATTTTCGTGAGTTGGCGCTCCAGGGCAAAATCCCGGGCGTGGTGAAGTCCAGTTGGTAAGGGGGACGCATGGTTAGCGATCCGATTGGTGATATGCTGACGCGAATCCGGAACGCCTTGATGATCCGCCAGACCTCGGTGGACGTTCCCGCGTCGAAGCTGAAGATTGAAATTGCCCGCATCCTCAAGGATGAAGGCTATGTCGAAGATTACACGGTCGGCGATGAACAGCCGGTTCCGGTGATCCACATCACGCTCAAATACTACGGGGCGCGTCGTGACCGCAAGCCGGTCATCACCCACCTCGAACGGGTCAGCAAGCCCGGTCGCCGGGTCTACAGCCCGCGCAAGGAACTGCCCCGCGTCTTGAGCGGCATGGGCATCGCCATCGTCACCACCCCCAAGGGTGTGATGACCGCACAGCAGGCCCGCCGGCAGGGTGTCGGTGGCGAAGTGCTGTGCTACGTGTGGTAAGGGAGTGTAAGCGATGTCGCGTATTGGTAAGAAACCCATTCCCGTGCCGGCCAAAGTGACTGTCAGCATCGAGGGTCAGGATGTGACGGTCACGGGGCCGAAGGGTGAACTGAAAATGACCGTTCACCCGGAAATCAAGGTTCGCCAGGAAGAAGGCACTCTCCTGGTCGAACGTCCCAGCGATGCCCGCCAGCACCGTGCCCTGCACGGCCTGACGCGCGCCCTGCTGGCGAACAACGTCCACGGTGTGACTACTGGCTTCCGCAAGACCCTCAAGATCGAGGGCGTCGGTTACAACGGCGATGTGCGCGGCAAGGACCTGGTGATGAAGTTGGGTTACTCCCACGAAATCGTCATCAAGCCGCCGCAGGGCATCAGCTTCGCCGCGGAAGAAAAGGGCACTCTCATCCACATCGACGGCGTGGACAAGCAGTTGGTCGGTCAGGTCGCCTCGGACATCCGCGAACTGCGCCCGCCGGAGCCGTATCTCGGCAAGGGTGTCCGCTACAGTGACGAGGTCATCCGCCGCAAGGCTGGTAAGGCCGGCAAGACGAAGTAAGGACTGAGTACCGAGTGCCGGGTGTGTGCATCGGCGACTGCCCTCGGACACCGGTACTCGGAGCTTAGAACTGGAGATCGAGAGATGGCAACGTTTACTGAAAAGAAGCAGGCGTCCCGCGAACGCCGTCACCGCCGGGTCCGTGCCCGTGTGACCGGCACAGGGCAGCGTCCCCGCCTGAATGTCTTCCGCAGCCTGAGCAACATCTACGCTCAGGTCATCGATGATGTCACGGGCAAAACGCTGGTTTCGGCCTCGACCATTGATCGGGAAATTGCCAAGCAGGTCGAGGGAAAAAAGAAGTCGGAAGCGGCCAAGATTGTCGGTCAGGCCCTGGCGCAGCGCGCCAAAGCTGCCGGCATCACGACTGTCGTCTTCGACCGGGGTGGGTATCAGTATCATGGCCGCGTGGCCGCGCTCGCTGAAGGCGCCCGCGAAGGCGGCCTGGAATTTTAAGGCGGGTGGAATATGCCAGAAAATGAGAAGAAACGCCGCCGCGGTGGTGGCAGCCCCGAAGGCGGCGATGACAAAGAAAAGTCACGTCGGGATCGGCGCGAACGGGATCGGGACGACCGCGAAGACCGCGAAGAACTTGATGAGCGCGTCATCGACATCAAGCGCGTGGCGAAAGTCATCAAGGGTGGCCGCCGCTTCGCCTTCCGCACCGTCGTCATCGTCGGCGACAACAAGGGTCGCATCGGCATTGGCATCGGCAAGGCCCGTGGTGTGCCGGATAGCATCCGCAAGGGTTCTGACCGTGCCCGCCGCAAGATGCTCAAGGTCTCGCTCTCCGGCTCGACCATCCCCCACATGGTGGTGGCCGAATACGGCGGCGCGCGCGTGCTGCTGCGTCCGGCCTCGCCCGGTACAGGCGTCATCGCCGGCGGTGGAGTTCGTGCGGTGCTGGAAGCGGTCGGCGTCCGCGACGTACTCAGCAAGAGCCAGGGCAGCCCCAATCTGCTGAACGTCACCATGGCGACTCTCTCGGCGCTGGAACAGCTTCGCAGCCCGCAGGATATGGCGGCAATTCGCGGCAAGTCCGTCGAAGACATGCTGCCGTTCTGGGAGAGAAAGAAGCATGAGTAAGCAAATCCAGGTCACGCTGGTTCGCAGCGCCATCGGCTTCGATAAGACCCAGAAAGCGACCGTTCGCGCCCTGGGTCTGCGTAAGCTGCACCACACCGTGATCCATACCGACACGCCCCAGATTCGGGGCATGATCTACAAAGTCCGCCACCTGGTTCATGTGGAGGAAGTTCAGTCATGAAGCTCCATGAATTAGGGCCGGCTCCCGGCTCGAAGCGCAAGCGCAAGCGCGTCGCCCGTGGTCATGGCGCCGGCCAGGGAACCCATGCGGGTCGTGGTATCAAGGGGCAGGGATCGCGCGGCGGCAAGCCGAAGGGCGCCTACTTTGAAGGCGGTCAGCTTCCGCTGGTGCGCCGCCTGCCGTTCAAGCGCGGCTTCAACAACCTGTTCCGCATCGCCTATCAGGAAGTGCGCCTGGATCGTCTGGTGGATCGCGTCGAAGATGGCGATACCGTCGATCCTGAGAAGCTGAAAGCCGTCGGGCTGGTGCGGGATGCCAGCAAGCCGGTGGCCCTCCTCGGCAACGGCGAGGCCGTCAGCAAGAAGCTCCACCTCAAGGTGCATCGCGTCACCACCAGCGCCGAAGAGAAGATCAAGGCCGCCGGCGGCAGCGTCGAAATCCTGCCACTGAAGGTCACAGGTCTGCGGGCGACATTCCGCAAGCTCCGCAAAGAAGAACTGGCGAAACTGTAAACCCGTTGCGTCGGGCGTGGATGGAGAAGCGCGCAGTGCTTCTCTGTCCCCCAGGTGGGTTAGCGACTGTCCCCGTTCTGAGCTACACTCCCGTCCCGTCGCAGTTCACCGGATTTTGGAGGACTTTTCCGTATGTTTGGATTGTTTGATGCCTTTCGGAATGCCTGGCGGCTCCCGGATGTGCGGAACAAGCTGCTGATCACCGGCCTGATCCTGGTCATCTACCAGTTCGGCGCCCATGTGCCCGTCGTCGGCGTCAACCGTCTGGCGTTGGAGCAGCTCCTCACCTCGCAGGGCGGCGGCATCGTCGGCACTTTGAACCTGCTCTCCGGTGGCGCGGTGCGGAATTTCAGCGTGCTGGCGATGGGCGTCTACCCGTTCATCACCGCCCAGATCATCATCCAACTGCTCACCCCGCTGATCCCGCGCCTGGAAGCCCTCCAGCGCGAGCCGGGCGGCCAGGATACCCTCAAACGCTACACCTACATCCTGACCATCCCCATGGCGATCCTCCAGGCGGTCGGCCAGATCAACATCTTCGGGGCGCTCGGCGGCCAGCCGATCATTCCCGGCTTCGGCTCTGACCCGATGCTGACGATAGCGGTCATCGCCACCATGACGGGCGGCACGATGTTCGCCATCTGGCTCGGTGAATTGATTACCGAGCAGGGCATCGGCAGCGGTCTCTCGATCATCATCTTTTCGGGCATCGTCGCCCAGGCCCCGACTCATCTGGGGCAGCTTCTCCAGGGCACGACCCAGCCCATCTGGAACCTGGCGCTGTTTGTCGCCATCACGCTCATCAGCGTGGTCATCATCATCATCATCACCGAAGGCGTGCGTCGCATCCCCGTCCAGTACGGCAAGCGCGTCCGTGGACGCCGGCAGTACGGCGGCGGCTCCAGCCACATCCCGCTCAAGGTCAACGCCGTCGGCATGATCCCGCTGATCTTCGCCCAGTCGATCATCACCTTCCCGGCCATCGTCGTCAACCTGTTCCCGGCTGGCCCCGTGCGTGACTCGATCAACCAGAGCTTCGGCTCGCAGCAGGGCCTGCTCTACTGGGCCACCTACTTCCTGCTGGTGGTCGGTTTCACCTTCGTCTATACCGACATCATGGTCGCCCAACAGAACCTCTCCGACCAGCTTCAGCGGAATGGCGGTTTCATCCCCGGCATCCGCCCCGGCAAGCGCACCCAGGAGTACATCCAGCGGGTGACGCGCCGCATCACCCTGATCGGCGCCTTCTTCCTCGGCGCGGTTGCCGTGGTTCCGGGTCTGGTCGATCTGCTCAACCGTATCGTCTTCCCGAACGAGGCCATCACCGGGGCCAGCGCCTCCAGCAATGCCGCCCTGGTCATCAGCGGTTCCGGTCTCATCATCGTGGTCGGCGTCGTGATCGAAACCATGCGCCAGATCGAAGCCCAGTTGGTCATGCGTAACTACGAAGGTTTCATGAGCTAAGCCCGCCCCTTGACTCCCCCTCTCTATGCAATGGAGAGGGGATTTAGGGGTGGGGATCATATCTTCACCCACGCAATCCTCACCGCCGCACTGCGGGGTGAGGATTGTGGCTGCAAAATAGAATGCGCGGAAATAGATTTTAACCAGACCCGTAGACAGGTTTTTTAAGGACAGCACATGACCAGCTTATTCATCATCCTGATGGGAGTGCAGGGATCAGGCAAAGGGGTACAGGCCAGCTTCATCCGCCAGCGGTACGGCGGCATCCCCCATGTCTCCACTGGCGATTTGTTCCGCGCCATGCGGACTCGCCAGGACGACTTTGCCAGACAGATTCAGCAAATCATGGCCGAAGGCAAACTCATCTCCGACGAGATCACCTGCAAGGTGGTCGAGGAGCGCCTCGCCCTCCCGGATGCCCAGAATGGCCTCATCTTCGATGGCTTCCCGCGCACCATCCCCCAGGCCGAATGGCTCCAGCAGCACCTCGCCAGCAAAGGCCAGAAGATCGGCGCCGTGCTGGTGATGCAGCTAGACCTCTACGACGCCTTCCGCCGCGCCTTTGGTCGTGTCAGCGCCGCCAGCGGCGAAAGCTTCAACATCTATTCCAACAGCGCCGGCATCGACTGGAAATGGGTCGATCACCCCGACGCCAAATCCAACGCCAACGAAGCCCATCCCGCCCGCCTGGAAGCCCACCTGAAATCCAGCGGTGAACGGCTCATCCGGCGGCTGGATGACGCCAACGCCCACGCCATCATCAAACGCATCGATGCCTATCTCGCCGAGACCAAACCGCTCATCCCGTTCTATGCCGCCCAGGGCGTCGTCCATGAGATCGACGCCTCGCAGCCAATTGAAGCCGTCAGCGCGGCCATCCAGACCGTGCTGGATCACGCCCAGCGTTCCGCCTGAATTAAGGCAGAGCAGGTTATGAGTTTCTTCTGCCGTTTTTTCCCTCAACGCCGTTTTGACTCCCCCTCTGCCACGCAGTGGAGAGGGGGTTGGGGGGTGAGGATCGGAGAGGAACAAGTACCAGAGTACAGTGCAGTTTCCAGAGGAACCCCCGGATGACCAACCTGATGCGTCCTCGTTTACACCAGCGCCCACCCGCTCCGCTCCCCGCCGAGCGCGAACCCGTCGAACTGCACCTCAAGTCGGCGGACGAACTGGCGATCATGCGCGAAGCCGGGCGGATCGTCTCCCGCGCCCATCAGGCCATGCGCGAGGCGCTGCGTCCCGGAGTCAGCACCGCCGAACTGGATCGCATCGCTGAGACCGTCATCCGCGATCATGGCGCGACCCCGGCCTTCCTGAACTATCCCAAGACCAACGCGCCCGACTTCCCGGCCAGCATCACCGCCTCCATCAACAACGAACTCGTGCATGGCATCCCCAGCCCGGATCGCATCCTTAAAGAGGGCGACATCATCAGCCTCGATACCGGCTGCCATTACCAGGGCTTCGTCGGCGATGCTGCCTTCAGCGCCGCCATCGGTGAGCCTTCGGCCTCCGTCCGGCGGTTGCTGGAAGTCACCGAACAGGCCCTCCAGGTCGGCATCCAGGCCTCGGTGCTGCCTAACACCATCCGCGATGTCAGCCTGGCGATCCAGGCTTTCGTCGAAAAACAGGGGTATAGCGTCGCCCGTGAATACACCGGCCACGGCGTCGGCCGGGCGATGCACGAGGAACCCCAGGTTCCCAACTGGTGGCCCCGCCGCTCCGAACGGCGCGGTTGGGTCAATTATCCACTCCAGGTCGGCATGACTTATGCCCTTGAACCGATGGTCATCGCCGGTCGTCCCGACCTGATGGAACGCAGCGACGGCTGGACAGTCGTCACCAAAGACGGGTCGCTCTGTGCCCACTTCGAGCATACCATCGCCATCACCGAAGGCGCGCCGCTGATCCTGACTCTGCCTTGATGGCGAACCTGATTGGATCGAGCCTGACCATCCTCACCCCCGCCTCACTGCGTTCGAATCCCCCTCTCCATGCAATGGAGAGGGGGCTGGGGGGTGAGGATCATGAAAACCTACCCCTGAAAGAGAGTTGGGGGGGTGAGGATGAATCGGTCAGGCGCATTCCATACAGTTTGTCCTTGAGTTGGGAGCGGTTGCAGTCCCCGGAACTGAGCGGTCAGTGGCTTAAATTGGGCGTAGACAGCGATGTGTTGCAATGCTAAAATCTTAAGCCTTACGGAAACCTTGAGGATTGTTCATCATGCGAGTAGCATCATCTGTCAAGCCGCGCTGTCCCAAGTGCCGCATCATCAAGCGGCATGGACGGATCATGGTGATCTGTTCTAATCCGAAGCACAAGCAGCGCCAGGGCTAGGGCGGCTGAAGAGGGGAATTCGAGAATATGGCGCGTATTGAAGGGGTTGACCTGCCCCGCGAGAAACGGATCGAGATCGGCCTGACCTATATCTATGGGATCGGGCGGCCCACCAGCCAGAAGCTGCTCCAGGCAGCCGGCGTGGACCCGGATACCCGCGTCCGCAACCTGACCGAGGATGAAGTCCAGCGGCTCCGTGAAGAAGTCGCCAAACTGACCACCGAGGGCGATCTGCGGCGCGAAATCCAGTTGAACATCAAGCGGCTGTCGGAAATCGGCTGCTATCGTGGCCTGCGGCATCGCCGCAGCCTGCCGGTGCGCGGCC
>JAEUQZ010000120.1 GCA_016788965.1 Anaerolineae bacterium
CATTTTATGCTATTCTGAAATTACGGCAGCGTGGAGACGCTCAGAAAGGCGTTCAGCACACGCCGCCCCTGCACCTTCACAACCTATCGACCGCGAATTTCGCAACCCACTGTTGTTGCAAGATTCACGCAGTTGCAACTGCAACATTTGCAACTTTTCGCGCGATTTGCATTTGCGGTATTTGCAGCATTTCTGGCAACCGCTGCCTTACATGCAACGCATTTGGCACAGAATTGCCATTTTGCAACTGCCGAAATTGCCGCCATTTGTGCCAATTCGTCTTCTCTGGCTATCAGCTAGAAGCTAAAGGCTATCAGCTATTCTCAAGATTCTCACATTCTCATTCTTATCATTCTTATCAGCTTTCTCATCTATCACCGCATTTTTCTACCAACTATAAACTATGAACTACAAACTATTGACTTCTTCCGTCTGGCTACAAGCTATAAGCTATCAGCTAAAAGCTAACCATAAACTATCAACTAAAAGCTTCTCCGCCCTCATCTTGCCAGCGTGAGGGACGGCTGGGTATACTCCACCAGCGCGTTTGTGCGCTTCGACCAATAACATTTTTGCAGAATCACCAAACCGGAGTACCACCATGGCTGTTGAGATGACCACCCGCCCCGGCCCTCGGTCGCAGGCGTTGATCGACCGCGATTCGGTCATCATGAGCGGCTCGCTGACCCCGCGCTATCCCTTCGTCATTGAGCGCGGCGAAGGGGCCCGCGTCTGGGATGTCGATGGGCACGAATACGTCGATTTCGCCGCCGGGATCGCCGTCACCGCCACCGGACATTCACATCCGAAGGTTGTCCAGGCCATCATCGACCAGGCGCAGAAGTTCATCCACATCGCCGGGACGGATTACTACTACGAAGTCCAGATTCGGTTGGCCGAGAAGCTGGCCGCCATTGCGCCCTTCGGGGAAAACGCCCGCGTCTTCCTGACCAACTCCGGCACGGAAGCGGTCGAAGGAGCCATCAAGGTCTCGCGCTGGTACACCGAGCGCAAGCACATCATCGCCTTCTACGGCGCGTTCCACGGGCGCACGCTGGGGGCGCTCTCGCTGACGGCCAGCAAGGTCATCCAGCGCGACGGTTTCTTCCCGCTCATCCCCGGCGTGCATCACGTCCCCTATAACAACCCCTACCGCTGTATGCACGGCCGCGAAGAGCAGGCCTGCCGCGATCACTGCATGTGCATCGATTACATCGAAGATGTGCTGTTCAAGCGGGTGGTTCCGCCCGACAGCGTGGCCGCCATCATCCTGGAGCCGATCCAGGGCGAGGGCGGCTATCTGGTTCCCGACAGCCGCTTCGTCCAGCAGATCCGCCAGGTCTGCGACCGCTACGGCATCCTCATGGTCATCGATGAAGTCCAGAGCGGCATCGGCCGCACCGGGAAATGGTGGGGCATCGAACATCACGGCGTCGAACCCGATGTGATCACTTCGGCCAAAGGTCTCGCCAGTGGGATGCCGCTGGGGGCAATCATCGCCCGCGAGCATGTCATGAGCTGGCCGCCGGGCGCGCATGGCAGCACCTTCGGCGGAAATCCGGTTTCGTGCGCGGCCGCCCTCGCCACGCTGGAACTGATCGAGCAGGGCTACATGCAGAACGCCATCGAGCAGGGCGAATACATCCACGACGCGCTGGAAGAGATGCGCTCGCACCACCCGTCGCTCCGGCACGGGCGCATCGACGGGCGCGGGCTGATGATCGGCGCGGAACTGGTGCTGGACGAGAAGCGCACCCCGGTCAAAGAACTCCGCAACCGGGTCGAGCGGCTGGCAATCGATGCCGGACTGTTGATCCTGGGCTGCGGGGAGAGCGCCCTGCGCTTCTGCCCGCCGCTGATGATCGACCGGGCGACGGTGCAGGAGGGACTGGAGCGCTTCGAGCGGGCGCTGACCGGCGCCGAGCAGGAAGCCGGGCTGCTGTAGGTTAACAATTCACCTTGTGCGACAAACATCTTTTCTGAGGAGCATGGCATGAAGACTGTGAAATTGACGCTGGGGCAGGCCATTGTCCGCTTCATGATGAACCAATACGTGGAGCGGGATGGTCAGGAAACGCCGTTTTTTGCAGGCTGCTGGGGCATCTTTGGACACGGCAACATCGGCGGGGTCGCGCAGGCATTACAGCAGTACGGGCCTGCCTTTCGCTACTATCAAACGCGCAATGAACAGGCCATGGTGATGGCGGCGATGGGCTACGCCAAGATGATGAACCGCAAACAGACCTTTGCCTGTTTGTCCTCAATTGGCCCCGGCGCGACCAATATGGTGACGGGCGCAGCGACCGCCACGGTGAACCGCATCCCTGTTTTGCTGCTGGCAGGCGATATTTTCGCCGAGCGGGTGCAAGCGCCTGTGTTGCAGCAGCTTGAGTCGGAACATTCGCAGGATATTTCGGTCAACGACTGTTTCAAACCCGTTTCGCGCTATTGGGATCGCATCAGCCGCCCAGAGCAGGCCATCCAATCGCTGCCGGAGGCCATGCGCGTCCTCACCTCACCGGCCGATACCGGCGCGGTCACGCTGGCACTGCCGCAGGACATCCAGACCTATGCCTTTGATTATCCGGCCCGGTTGTTCGAGAAACGGATCTGGGTCATCCCCCGCAACCGTCCCGATGCCCGGCAGCTTCAACGCGCCGCCGAATGGATTCGCGCCAGCAAGCGCCCGCTGATTATTGCTGGCGGCGGCGTGCATTACAGTGAAGCTTATGAGGCCTTGCAGCGCTTTGTCGAACAGACCGGCATTCCGGTTTCCGAAACCCAGGCCGGCAAAGGCTCCCTGCTCTATGACCATTCGCTGAATTTAGGAGGGGTGGGAGTCACTGGTACGAAGGGCGCCAACCTGATTGAGCGGGATGCCGATCTGGTGATCGGGATCGGCACACGCTATAGCGATTTCCCGACCGCCTCGAAGACGGCTTTCCAGAATCCTGATGTGCGCTTCATCAACATCAACGTGTTTGAAATGGACGCTTTCAAGCANGCCGCCATTCCTCTGGTCGGGGATGCCCAGGCCACCCTGGAAGAACTCGCGCAATACCTGCAAGGCTACCGCACGGAAGCAAGCTATCAGCAGCTTGTCAAAGGGTACAATGCTGAATGGGATGCGGAAGTCACCCGCGTCTACAACCTTGAACATGGCCCGTTGATGAGTCAGGGTGAACTCATCGGCGCGGTCAATGAACTCTCCGATCCGCGCGATGTGGTGATGAGCGCGGCAGGCACTTTCCCCGGTGATCTGCACAAACTGTGGCGCACCCGCGACCGCAAAGGTTATCACCTGGAGTATGGCTATTCCACGATGGGCTATGAAATCGCGGGCGGCTTAGGCATCAAGATGGCCGACCCCAGCCGGGATGTCTTCGTGATGGTCGGCGATGCGTCCTTCCTGATGATGAATAGCGAAATCGTCACCGCGATCCAGGAAGGGCTTCGGCTCATCATCATGGTCAGCAACAACAACGGTTATTCGAGCGTCGGGCGTGTATCCGAGCAAGTCGGCAGCGAAGGTTTTGGCTGCCATTATCGCTATCGCGGTGAGTCCGGTTGGTATGATGGCGACCCGCTGCCCGTCGATTTCGCCAAGATCGCCGAAGGTATGGGAGCCATCGGCATTCATGCCAATAGCAAGGATGCCCTGGCCGAGGCCATCGCCTTCGCCAAGCAAGCGGATCGCACAACGGTCATCGTGACCGAAACCGACTGGCATGAGCGGGTTCCGGGCTACGGCTTCTGGTGGGATATGGCAACCGCGCAGGTCTCCGAGATGGAGGCCGTGAATGAAGCTCGTCAGCGTTACGAAACCGAGAAGAAAAATCAGCGCTATCTGGTTTAGGGGCTGACGATGAAGATCGGTTTATATACCGATAGTCTGCCAGACCTCGGCTTTGAGGCGGTGCTGGATTGGGCAGCCGAACAGGGACTGGATGCGGTCGAGATTGGCACGGGGAATTTTTCATCCGCGCCGCACTGTAACCTGACTGAACTGGCAGCGAATTCGGATGCCCGCGCCCGTTTCAAAGCGGCCTTCGCAGAACGTCGGCTCACATTGAGCGCGCTCAACTGCAATGGCAACCTGCTTGATCCTCATCCCGAACGCGGCAAGAACGCGCAGGCTGTGTTTTTCAAGACGGTGCAGGTTGCCAGCCAGCTTGGATTGGATACCGTGGTTACGATGAGCGGCTGCCCCGGTGACTTGAGTGTGAGCGCCTATCCGAACTGGGTGACACACAACTGGCAGCCCGAATTCTACGAACTTTATGAACGGCAGTGGACCGAAGCGGTTGAGCCTTTCTGGAAGCAGGCCGGGCAGTTCGCAGCGGATCATGGGGTCAGGATCGCCATTGAAATGCACCCTGGTCAGGTGGTCTACAATACGCGCACCCTGCTCCGCCTGCGTGAGATCGCGGGGCAGGCGGTCGGGGCCAACTTCGATCCCAGCCACCTTTTCTATCAAGGGATGGACCCTTTAGCCGTCATTCGAGCGTTGGGAAAGGGGGTCATCTTCCATGCACATGCCAAAGACACACGCCTCGACCCTTTCAGGATGGCTGTGAACGGCGGCTTTGATCCCTATCCCATGACTGAACTGGATCAACGCACCTGGGTGTACCGCGCGTTAGGCTATGGGCACGACCGGAAATGGTGGTGTGATTTCGTCAGCGAACTGCGACTGGTCGGCTATGATGGCGTCGTGAGTATCGAACATGAAGACCTGCTGATGAATCCGCGCGAGGGCATCATCAAGAGCATTCAATTCCTGCGAGATGTCACCTGGGGCACATAGGCTGAAGCCGGGGTTCCCTGAAAGGGTCAGTGTCGATGCTCATTCGATCCAGTCATGCAGCCGGGGGCGTCTTTGCGGAAGTGACGGCACACCAGGCGGGTTGGGATTTGCTCAACATGGCTGCCCGCCGCCTGAATCAGGGAGAACGGTGGGCGAGCCAAACCGACGACCATGAATATGTCCACGTCATCCTGGGGGGCCAGTGCCACATCCGCACCACGCAAGGGGACTTCCTGAATATCGGCGAACGGGCTGATGTCTTCGCCGGGCTGCCCTTTGCTGTGTATCTTTCGCGCGGGGTGGCCTTTGAAATCGAGGCGTTGAACGATGCGTTCGAGGTGGCTTCCTGTTGGGTTCCCACCGACCAGGATCACCCTGCCCAGTTAATCACACCTGCCGATTGTTCGGTCGATCTGCGGGGTGGCGGCAATGCCTCTCGCCAGGTCGTCAACATCATCCTGCCCGGCTTTGATTGTCACCGTCTGGTCTGTGTCGAGGCCTACATTCCAGGAGGCAACTGGGCAGGCTACCCGCCGCACAAGCACGATGTTCATCGTCAGGATGCCTCCGGCACGCTGCTGGAGGCCGACCTGGAAGAAATCTACTTTTACAAGCTTCAACCGGAAGAGGGTTTTGCGCTACAGCGCATCTACAACGCCGAGCGCGACACGACCTTTGTGGCACACCATAACGACATGATCCTGATCCACGAGGGCTATCATCCCACGATCAGCGCCCCCGGCTATACGACCTACTTGCTCAATTTCCTGGCGGGGTCGGCGCAGTCGCTCGCCAACAGCGATGATCCGGCTCACGCCTGGTTCAAGCAGGCCTGGGGACAGCTAGATGCCCGTGTGCCGCTGGTCGGCTGACCTTCATAAATCCGCACCGCTTCCCGTTGAACACGTTCTCGAAACCGCGGACTGAGAAAACCGGCGGTATTCAAATCGACCTGACGACCCAACAGATCGGACAGTTCCATCTGGGCGTCGATCAGTTCAAAGAAGCCGACCACCGCTCCGGGTTCAAACTCGACCAGGACATCGATGTCGCTGTCCGGCGTGAAATCATCGCGCAGCACCGATCCGAACAACGACAGGCTGCGGATGTGATGCCTGCGACTAAAGTCGGCCAGTTCATCCGGTTGAATCCTGATTCGCTCTTGCAGCATCATCCCATCCATCCTGAGCGACTGTCGATCAACGAGTCGCTCACACTTCAAAAATCTGCCGCACCGGGAGCGTGAAGCCGGGCAGTAAATCGCCACCGGTCAGGGATTGATCAGCGGAGAGGGTGTATTCATCGTCGGGAGCATAGACTTCGACGATCCGGGGTTCGGGGAAAACCAGCCAGACCAGCCGTACCCCATGCGCCAGATAAAAGCGGGCCTTCTCGCGCAGTTTGCGAACCGAGTCGGTCGGCGATTTGACCTCGACGGCGAGGTCGGGCATGAAGGGCACGGCTCCGTCTTCGGTGACGGGTTTGCTGAGGTCGGCCACGAACGAAATATCGGGCAGGCGGTCGTTCTCGGCGTCATCGGGTGGGCGATAGCGTGCCTCGACCGCGACACGGCCCAGGCTGTGCGCTTTGACAAAGGCGCGCAGTTCTCCAGCGAGGTTGAGGGTGATGATCCCGTGCTGCTGCGTCGGCATCTTTTCGACGATCTCCCCCTCGATCAGCTCGAAGCGCCGTTCCAGGTTCTCCGGGCGGGCGATGAAGGCTTCGTATTCGGCAGCGGTCACGGCCTGTTTGCCAGCGAGCATGGCTCAGTACCCCTTCCCGCTGGCTCCGACGGATTCGCCGCGCTCGGCCTTGACGATCATGACGCCGGCGCTGGCTCCAATGCGGGTCGCGCCTGCTTTGACCATCGCGGCGGCGTCCTGGTAGTTCCGCACCCCGCCGGACGCCTTGACGCCGATGTCCGGGCCGACCACCTTCCGCATCAGGGCAATGTCACCGACGGTGGCCCCGCCCCCGCCGAAGCCCGTGCTGGTCTTGACGAAATCGGCCCCGGCCATCTTCGCCACCTGACAGGCGATGACTTTCTCCTCGTCGGTCAGCTTGCTGGTTTCCAGGATGACCTTGCAGATCACATTGTGGGCATGGCAGGTTTTGACGACCGTGCCGATGTCATGGTGCAGGCCGCGGATATCCCGGCTCTTGATCGTGCCGATGTTCAGCACCATGTCGATTTCGCTGGCGCCGTTCTGGATGGCAAGCTGCGCTTCGTAGGCTTTAACCTCGGCTGGCGAGGCTCCCAGCGGGAAGCCGACCACCGTGCAGACCGCCACATCGCTGCCCTTGAGCAGATCGGCGCACAGCGGCACATAGGCGCTGTTGACGCAGACCGAGGCGAAGTGGTATTCGCGGGCTTCCTTGCACAGTTGGGCGATCTCGGCGGCGCTGGCATCCGGCTTCAGCAGGGTGTGGTCGATCAGCCGGGCGATGCTCAGATCGCGGGGGATGAAGCCCAGCCCGGCGCTGATGCGTCCCGCGCCGTTGCTGACGACCTGCTTCACGCGGTCGGAACACTCGCGCACGCAGCGGCCATCCTTGCACTCGCAGCAGTCCGGGCCGCAGCCGCCGGAAGCGGACGGTCGAGACGCGGCAGGAGCAGGCTGGGCTGGTGTGGCGGTTTTGGAGCGGGCCAGCACCTCGCGGGTGATTTCATCGACCATACGTTCAAAATCGGCGCTGTTCATTCGGTTCATAGGTGTTCGTCTCTGGTTTGCATGATCTTATCGTCCAAAGCCTGATTCTAGGCCGAGCCACCCCGCAGACGCTTGTCGAGCGCAATGATCTTATCGACCCGCTTGGCATGGCGACCCCCGCCGAAGGGCGTCGTCAGCCAGACCTGGACGATCTGCTTGGCGAGGGGGGTTCCGATCAAGCCCGCCCCCAGGGTGAGGAGGTTGGCGTCGTTGTGTTCGCGGCTGTTGACCGCCGTGGCATGGTCATAGCACAGGGCGGCGCGGACGCCGGGCACTTTGTTGGCGACCATGCACGAGCCGATCCCGGCTCCGTCGATCATGATGCCGCGCCAGGCCTGCCCGCTGGCGACCGCCTCAGCCACGGCCAGCGCGAAGTCGGGATAATCGACCGCCTCGGCGCTGTTCGTGCCGCAGTCGAGGACGGTATAGCGCGTTTGCAGTTCGGCCTTGAGCGCCTCTTTGAGCGGGTAGCCGCCGTGATCCGCGCCGAGGGCAATTACCTGGCCTTCGGGGGCGGCATAACCGGCCTCGGATTCCGGGATCAGCTTCACGCGGCGGTCGAGGGCGGTGCTGTAGGCCAGCGGCGTGACCAATGCCCCCGGCGGCAGGCGGAGTTCACCCCCTTCAGGAACCGCAGTGACGGCAGCCTCGTCGATCACGGGACGGCTGCTGCCCTGTCCCAACTGGCGGCGGAGGGCGGCGGCGACGGCGCGGCGGATGCTCTGTTCATCGGACATGGATGTTCCCCTGTATCTGCTGATGATTATATGCCGCGCGGGGAAGGCCACGCAATTGCCGGATGCGCCGAGTCGTGAATTGGTGCAGCAGTCCCGATGGCTGCTTGAGAAATGGAGTAGGATAGTGAAGGTATCTGGTGAGGAAGAGGGCAAGATGATCGAAGAACTGGAAACCGTCGTTCTGACCAGCGATATTCCTGAATATGGTTTGCAGGCCGGAGACCTGGGCGCTGTGGTGCTGGTACATGGCAGCGGAAGAGCCTACGAGGTGGAATTCGTCACCCTGAGCGGCGAAACGGTCGCGCTGATTACGGTGCGGGCAGATCAGATTCGCCGCATCCAGGAAGGTGAGATTGCCCATGTTCGCATGGTACAGGTCTAAGATGCGCTAAGATGCGCCGTATTTGGCAGATCATCACCAGATGGACAAATCATCGCACGATGGCCGAGGTCAATGCCTCGATTCGCCAGAATCGAATTGTTCCGCCGCCGGGGTCAAAGTCCACTCTAGAAATGCTACGGGAAGACCGTGATGCCTGAGCGGGGCTTCGCCCGGCAGTTCATCCCCCAATGTGGTACATCTCGACTTTGGGGTCGCGGGGGCGGTCGGTTTCGTGGAAGCGAAGTTCGCTGTAGCGGTCGATGCGGTCGCCCCAGGTCTGGTGATCGCCTCAAGCTCGTCATCGCTCGCGCCAGCGCGGAGCGGCCCGCGCAGGTCGGTTCCCTGGGTGGCGAACAGGCAGGTCACGATCTGCCCTTCCGGGGAGAGGCGCATCCGGCTGCACGCGCCGCAGAAAGGCTGTGTCACCGAGGTGATGAGGCCGATTTCACCGCCGCCGTCCTGGTAGCGGTAGCGCATCGCCACCTCGCTCTTGTAGCTGCGTTCGGCGGGTTCCAGCGGCAGGACGGCATGAATGCGCTCGGCGATCTCCTTGCCGGAGACGACCTGATCCATGCGCCAGCCGTTGCGGTTGCCGACATCCATGTACTCGATGAAGCGCAGGATATAGCCTTTGTCGCGCGCCCAGCGGGCCAGATCGACGATGGTCTGGTCATTCACGCCGCGCTGGACGACGGCGTTGAGCTTGATCGGCCAGAGGCCAGCCGCTTCAGCGGCGGCAATCCCGTCCAGCACTTTCTGCACACTGGAACGGTTGCCGTTCATCTTGCGGAACACGGCCTCATCCAGCGAGTCCAGGCTGACGGTGATGCGATCCAGCCCGGCGGCCTTGAGCGCCTGAGCCTTCTGCGGCAGGAAGTAGCCGTTGGTGGTCAGCGTCAGATCATCGACGCCCTCGACCAGGCGCAGCATCTCCACCAGCTTCTCGATGTCCTGGCGCACCAGCGGCTCGCCGCCCGTGATCCGCACCTTGACCGCCCCCAACCGCACAATGATCCGCACCAGCCGGGTCATTTCCTCGAAGGTCAGCACTTCCGACTTGGGCAGAAACTGGTAGGCTTCGCCAAAGATTTCGGCGGGCATACAGTAGGTGCAGCGGAAGTTGCAGCGATCCGTCACTGAAACGCGCAGATCGCGCAGGGGGCGTTTGAAGCGGTCGAGGAGTGGCGTGGTCATATCCAACAACTTCCATGCTCGGACAGCACAGCCGTGCAGCGAATGGTCTCGCGGCTGCGGGAGATGTTACAAGAACAGTCTACAGGAAAAGCAGGTTTTTATCAAAGTCATCTTGTTTATCCGGGTATGGCTTGACGGTGGGACTCGCTCTCCGGGATAATCTCCGCAGGGAAGGGGGATGACATGACAAGCGACGCATCCGGCTTCAAGACCATCGACGAGTATATTGCGACGTTCCCGCAGGACATTCAGGTTATCCTGCAAGAACTCCGCGCGACGATCCGGGCAGCCGCGCCGGACGCCAGCGAGAAGATCAGCTACCAGATGCCGACCTTCTACCTGGAGGGCAATCTGGTTCACTTCGCGGCCTACCGCAACCACATCGGATTTTATCCCGCGCCGCGCGGCATTGAGGCTTTTCGGGAAGAACTGTCCCGCTACAAAGGCGCGAAAGGCTCGGTGCAGTTTCCGTTGGGTGAACCGCTGCCGCTCGATCTGATCGCCCGAATTGTCGCTTTCCGGGTACAGGATAACCTCGCGCGGGCGCAAACTCGGAAACGGAAGCGATAAGCGTCAATCAGGGGGATAATGTCATGACCAGTTGGCAAGAATTCGCGCGGCAAGCGCCGGAATTGGCCGCATTTGGCGAGAGCCGTTTTCGCAGCGGTGTAGCCTACCTCGGTACGACGCGGGCGGATGGCAGTCCGCGTGTGCATCCGGTGACGCCGATCATCGGTGAGCAGTTGTTCCTGTTCATGGAACCGACTTCGCCGAAGGGCAAGGATTTGCAGCGCGATGGACGCTACGCGCTGCACTGCGCGGTCGAAGATTCAGGCGGGGGCGGCGGCGAGTTCTATGTGAGCGGACAGGCTACCCTGAACGATGATCCCCTGGTGAGGGAACAGGCGACCAAAGCTTCATCGTATGCGCCGAGAGATCGCTACGTTCTGTTTGTCCTCACGGTCGAAGCGGCCTTCATGAACGTTTACGTAGATGGGCAGGCCAATCCCCGGCGCTGGCAGGCGTCGGAGTAGAGCGTCGCGTCGCTACCTTTCCGGTTGGGATGGGAGGTGGTGATGTAGAATAAGCGGCGCGAAGACGTGCTAAGGAACTGCCGAATGCGCTACGCTGGACTGCGCCGCCATCTGCTCATCGCCCTGCTGTATCTAGCCGTCGCCGTGGTCATGACCTGGCCGCTGCTGACGGTGATGGGCACGCACTTCGCCGGGTATCCGTTCGGCGATGCCCATGAGATGACGCGGCACATCTGGTGGATACGCCACGCGCTGGCGACCGGTCAACCGTTGATCTTCCAGCCGCTGCTCGGCTATCCCGATGGGATTCCGGGCATGGTCCTGTGGACCGACCCGCTGCAATTCTTCCCCGGCTGGCTGTTCGCGTTCGTGCTGCCGCTGCCGGCCGCCTATAACCTGTTCGTGCTGCTGACAATGGCGTTGAACGGTTGGGCGGCCTGTTGGCTGGTCGAGCGGCTGACGCGGCTGACGCGGCAGCGCGGAGCCGGGCTGCTGGGCGGGCTGATCTTCATGGCCGCCCCGACGCTCCAGGGGCATCTGGCCGGGGGACATGGCGGCCTGATCGTCCAGTGGCCGCTGCCGCTGCTGGCCGGGGCGCTGCTGAGCGCAACCCGCCCCGGAGCGACCCTCCGGCAGATGGCGCTGGCGGCGCTGCTGATCTTCATCACTCCGCTGGGACACACCCTCCAATACATCTACGCGGTGCTGCCGCTGGTCGGCGCGCTGGGATTGGGGCTGTTGTGGAAGCAGGATTGGCGCGGACTGGCGCGGTTGGTTGGGATCATGACAGCGGGGACGGTGCTGCTAGGATTGTTCCTGCTGCCTGCATTCGGCGCGACCTTCGGTACGGAGTCGTATACCGGGGCAGGCGGCGCGGTGACGTTCAGCGCTGATCTGCTGGCGGTGGTCACGCCTTCGTTCGCCCATCCGCTCTACGGCCAACTGGACTATACCCATCGTGTCCTGGGCACGAACATCGTCGAAGGCCACAGCTACTTGGGCATCCTGCCCGCGCTGCTCGGCCTGCTGGGATTGTGGCGGGCGCGGGACTCGCGCTGGTGGGGTTTGCTGGCGCTGATCGCCGGGTTGCTGTCGTTGGGGCCGCTGCTGAAGCTCTTCGACCAGCCCGTCCTGCTGACCGTCAGCGGCATCCCGACGGCGGTTCCGCTGCCCTGGGCGCTGCTGGCCGATCTGCCCGGTTTCAGTCTGGCGCGGACGCCAGGACGCTTCAACTTCGTGCTGGCGCTGGCGGTAGCCGTGCTGGCGGGCTACGGCTGGACGATCCTCAGCGCCCGTATTCGGCAGCTTTCGTTCCAGCGGGCAGCGCTGGTGATCGCCGGGGCGCTGGTGCTGCTGGATGTGCAAGCTTTTTGGCCGCTGCCCACTTATGACGCGCACATTCCCCAAGCCGTGCATGATCTGGCCGGGCGCGAGGATGTCCGGGCGGTGTTCGATCTGCCCTGGGACAACCTGCTGGCCGCCAAAGATGCCCTCGGGCTGCAAACCGCCCACCAGAAGCCGCTCATCGCCGGGCAGGTCACGCGGGAG
>JAEUQZ010000121.1 GCA_016788965.1 Anaerolineae bacterium
ACCCGACTTCACTCTGGTTAGTGATGATACAGGCACTTTCAACGGCACAATCCCTTTGATATATATTGACGATGTGATTCGTATCCAAGTGTCTGCTGATGGATTTCATACCCGTTCGTATGACGAAAGGACATATACCTTTTTTGATCAACGGTTTGAAATCGTGCTTCAGCAGACAGAAACTACACCCCAGTAATTGGCAGTGTTATTGTGATGCGGGCATCCACAGGTCAAGCGAGTAGCCTCGATGCTCGGCCACCAGCGGGCGGAGCGAGGAGCCGTCCGGCCGCACGATGTAAATCCGGCTTTGCAGTCCATCGGCCGTATAGGAGACGAAGGCGATCCACTCGCTATCCGGCGACCAGACGGGAGCGGCATCGATGGTCGGCTGGGCGGTAATCTGCCGGACAAACTCGGTCTGAAAGTCGTACACAAAAAGATCAGTGGATGTGTCTGGGGTAGCCCCTGTAAAGACGATATAGCGGCCATTGGGCGACCAGATGGGTTGAGAATCGTAGTAGCTGTTCCTGGTGATCTGGCGCTGCTGGGTTCCATCGGCATTCATGACCCATATCTCGCCACTGTCATCCCCCACGGAATAGTTGGTCATATAGGCAATGGTTCGACCATCGGGTGAATAGCGGGCCAGCAGATCATTCAGGCCGGTGTTATTCGTTAGACGTTGGAGATCCGTGCCATCCGGGCGCATGGTGTACAGCTCCTGGAAGCCATCGCGCGAGGTGGTGAAGACCACGCGCTGGCCGTCCGGCGACCAATCCGGTTCAAGATCGTTCTGGTAATCGGTGAGCTGCTGGCGCTGGCCGCTGACCACATCGTAACGATACAAGGCCGAGAAGAAATCACGGCTGTTGACGAAGATGATGCTGCGGCCATCTGGCGACCAGACGGCATGGCTGTCGCGTTCCGCATCGGTGATCTGCTGGACGGTGTGGGTGGTCAGATCGTAGATATACAGACCCGGCCAACCGCTGTAGACCACCTGGCTCCCATCCGGCGACAGATCAGGCCGACCCAGGTATTGGACGCGGGGTACGGTGACGAGACTGCCATCGGCGGGGTCAAGCCAATAACTGCGGCCGGTTCCGTTTTCAGAGCGGGTGATGAGCAGCCGGCCATATGGCTCTGGCGAGGGTGGGAAGACGAGAATCCGAACCAGAATGCCGATGGCAGCCAGCACGATCAACAGCACTGCAATCCAGAGCCTGCGGCGTCTGTTCATGATGCGCCTCGTTTGGGATGGTGGGATTGGATCGTGGTCTTCACCCTGTCTGCGCGTGTCAGATCAATGCTACGACCAAATCGGGGAGCGAAGGGCAAACGAAAGGAAGCCGCAGCGGAACGACGAACGGGGGCGAAAACGGAAGGAGGGCGATCCGCGGATCGCCCTGTGTGACAGGTGGAGTCAGTAGGGCTGCTTGGAGTCGTCCGAAGTGCCGCCCTGGTGGGACTCAATCGCCATCTTCTGCTGCATCCGCACGGGGGTGTTTTCCATGAGCCAGGCTTCGGTACGGGCGGCGATTTCTTCCGGCGTTTCTTTATAGCCGTAGGTTTCCAGCAGCACGGGCGTCCACTTCTTGCCCCAGCGGATATGGAAGTTCTCGTCGCTCCAGTCATAGCTGACGGCGGCGGCGGAGATTTCGTCGTCGATTGCTTCCCAGTGTTCGCGGTTGGTGGACTTCTCCGGCATCCCGTTCGGCTCGATGACGGTGGTGAGCAGCGCGTACTGATCGACGGCGGGGAGAGTCATCATGACGTTGTAAATCTGGACGACCTGGGGCACATCTTCGATCTTCAGCCCCAACTGCTGGACGCGCACCTGCCCCAACTGGCTGTGACGGATTTCATCCCAGAGGTGGCGGGAGACGTTGTGCTGGTACTCCCAGGTCATCTCCGGGGTCATCCACAGGATCGAGCCGAGGGTTTCGGCGGCGGTCATCTCGTTGAGGTAGTGCTTGAAGCGCCACAGGCGGTGGGCTTCCGGCGCGGCCTTGCGGTCGGGTTCGACATCGACCGACGGGTCGAAGATGGGCCAGCCCTGCATACGCTGGCATTCTTTCCAGGGCAGGAGCAGCGGATGGTTGTCCGGGCGGACGGGTTCGGGGCCGGGGGTCTCCGCGCCGGTGACACCGCCATCGGCGGCCAGCAGCCCGGCGATGTAATCGCGCCAGGCTTCCCAGCCGGGGTAATTGTGCTGGATGGTGGAGAAGAACGCCTCCGCCCAGGCGACCTGCCGCTCGACGGCGGGCAGGACTTTCTCGGTGATCTTGACGGTGGGACGGTCGAAGTCGCTCCAGGTGACATCGGGGTGCTGGCGGTAGGCGGCCAGCAGCGCCTTCTTGATGACCAGGTAGACGGTGGCGATCATTTCGGCGGAGTTGGCGGCGTGATCGATCTCCTGCATGATCCGCTTGAAGCGCAGGCTCAGGCCGCGTTCGGGCTGGTAGGTTCGCAGTTCGCGCAGGCGCGAGTAGATCAGATCGACCGAATCGGCGCTTTCCCAGGTGTGCAGGCCAATCTCGTTCTTGGCTTCCCATTCGGGGACGCCGGGCAGCCAACCGGCAAGCGTCCGCATACAGGCGCGTTCCAGGAAGGCATAGCGCTTCAGGTATTCAGTGTTCTGTTCGATGGTGATATGGGTTTTTGCAGCAGACATCGTGTTCCCTCCAACACGCGGACACGGCCTGGCCGTGTCATTAGCGATTCCTTCAGTACGGACGCGCGGCGGTTTTCTCCCTGATCCTCACCCCCCAACCCCCTCTCCATTGCATGGAGAGGGGGAGAGAAGGCGGCATCGAAAGAAACAATCGCATGACACGTCCTACGGGCGTGTCCCTATTTGACCGCGCCGCGGGCCAGCCCCGCGATAATCATCCGCTGGCCGAAGAGGATGATGAGCAGCACCGGGATAATCATGGTGACGCTCATGGCGCTCATCATATCCCAGGGTTTGGTGTAGGTTGACCCCGGATCGGTCAGTTCGGTGAGGCCGCCGCTTAGGGTTTTGACATCGACATTATGGGCGAAGACCAGCGGATAAAGCAACTCGTTCCAACTGATGATGAAGTTGATGAGGAACATGGTGAAGAGCGCCGGCCGGATCAGCGGGAGGACGACGCGCAGGATGATCTGGACGGTGTTGGCCCCGTCGATATAGGCGGCCTCTTCGATCTCCGCCGGGACCTGTTTGATGAACGAGACCAGGGTCATGATGGTGAAGGGCAGCACGAGGCTGCTCATCATGATGATAAGGCCGTGGTGGGTATTGACCAGACGCACCGCCTGAAGGGTCTGGAACATGGGAACCAGCACGGCGATCTGCGGCAGGGCGACCGAGAGGATCAGGGCGATGTAGATGATGTTGCTGCCGGGAAACCGCATCCGCGCCAGGGCGTAGGCGGCCATGCCAGCGGCGATGACCGAGAGGGCGCTGGAACCGATGGCGAAGATCAGCGAATTGCGGAAGTAGGTGAAGAAGGGGACGGACTCGGCCATCTGGCCGTAGCTGTCGAAGGTCACGACGCTGGGCAAGTAATTGGGCGGCACGTCGAAGAGTTCATCCTTGGGCATGACGGAAGAGACCAGGATGAAATAAAACGGGGCGAGGACGATGAAGACGAAGACGGCGAAGCTGAGGTAGGTCAGCAGCGTGGTGGCATAGCGCTGGAACAGGCCGGCGCGGGCAGGCTGGACGCGGGCGAGCGGCTGTGGTTGGGTGGCGAGACTGGCGGGCATCCGAAGGCCTCTTTCACTCGGAGACATCGTAGCGGCGGAAGAGGAACAGTCCCGCCGCGCCGACGAGGGCGACAATCACGACCATGACCACGCCCATCGAGGCGGCATAGCCGTAATTGAGCGAATTGCTTTCCAGGTAGATTTTCTGCGCCATGACGGTGGTGGAGAAGCCGGGGCCGCCGCCGGTCATCAGGAAGGGGAGATCGAAGACGGCCAACTGCCACACCAGCATGAACATGCCCGTGGTGATGATGATGGGCATCAGCATGGGGATGGTCAGGTAGCGCAGCGAGGTCAGCCAGTTGGCGCCATCGACTTTGGCGGCTTCGTAGAGATCGCGGGAGATGCCTTGCAAGCCGGCCAGCAGCACCAGGGCGACGAAAGGCGTACTCTTCCAGATGTTGACGGCGATGATGGCGACTTTGGAGTTGTTGGGGTCGATCAGCCAGCGGGTATCCAGGCCCAGCACACGCCGCAGCACATCCGGGATCATGCCGAACTGGTCGTCGAACATCCAGCGGAAGCCGAGGGCAGCGATGACCATGGGGATGGCCCAGGGGATCAGGCTGAGGGTGCGGGCGACATTCCGCAGGCGGAAGGGCGCGTCCAGCAGGTGGGCCAGCGCCAGGCCCAGGACGATCTGGAAAAAGGTCGAAACCACAACGAACAGCAGGGTGAAGCCGATGCTGGCCTGGACGACGGGATCGTTCGCCAGCCGCTCGAAGTTGCCGAAGCCGACGAACTTCTGCGGCGGATAGGCCGGGTTATAACGCTGGGTGCTGAGGTAGAGGGTCTGGATGAACGGGTAGAACGAAGTGAACACCCGCAGCGCGACAGCCGGCAGCAGCAGAAACACGGCCACCACATAGAAGCGCTGCCGGAGCGTCAATCCGGCGAAACGACTGCCGAAGCGCGGTCTGGGCAGGCTTTGGGAGGTCATGTTCCGGGTGTCCACTCGATGACTGAACGGGGAAAGTGGGGGCGGTTGGCCCGCCCCCGGTGAAACCGCTTATTGATCCAGGGCAGCGATGAGTTCCTTGCCCTGTTCCAACACTTCGGAGAGCGTAGACTGCTTGGTGAGGAACAGCGAGGCCATGTCGTCCACGACGGTCTGGGCTTCGGCCACCCGTGGGTGGAAGGCACGCGGCGCGAACACGTCGTTTTCGGCATAGAGGCCCATGGCGGCGATGAGTTCGTCGCCGCTGTCCTTGAGCGCTTCCAGGATCGAGTAGCGCGGGGTCAGCAGGAAGCCCTGCTGCTTGGCGAGTTCGGGCGCGACTTCCGGCGAGGTCAGGTACTGGATGAGCGCGGCCGCGCCATCGGGATTGGGGGCGTAGGTCGGGACGGAGTAGCCCCAGCCGCCGATCCAGCTCTTGCTGCCTGCCGGGCCGGCCGGTGGCAGGGAGATAACCATCTTCTCCGGGGCATACCAGTCGGTGTTGCCCTCGGCGACACCCTGGAAGAACGGCCACTGGCGCATGAAGTAGACCTTGTCGCCCATGTAGAGTTCGTTCTGGGCGGTGTAGTCCTGGTTGAGGGCCGTCTCCGGGAAAATCTTGTGGGTGTGGATCATGTCATAGAGGAACTGGAGGGCCACGCCGGTGGCTTCGTCGAACTCGAAGACCTTGCCGCCTGCCTGCGCCGTCAGATAGGCGACATAGACATAGAGCAGGGCCGGCTTGATGAGACCATCGGTGGTCGCCCAGACATCGTTGGCCGGGTCGGAGACTTCCTTGCCGACTTCCACCAATTCTTCCCAGGTGGTCGGAATGGCGAGACCTTTTTCATCCAGCCAGTCCTGGCGGTTGAAGAAGTAGCCGACGGCGAATTCGTGCGGGATGCGGTAGGGCACGTCGTCGATGCTCAGGAAGCCGCGGATGTGATCCTGCATACTGGGCGGGAAGTCATCCCAGGTTTCCTGGGGGATGATCTCGTCCAGCGGCTTGACCCAGCCAGCCCGCATGAAGGTCGGCGAGCTGTCGTCAGCATCGCTGAACAGATCGACGGGGCTGGTTCCAGAAGCGAAGGCCGGGCTGTACTTGGTCAGCATGTCGTTGCCGCTGACCGGGCCGCCTTCAAACTGGACTTTCAGGCCGGTGTCTTCCTCGAACTTGCCCAGCACCGACTGAATGGCGGGTTGGGCGAATTCCTGAATGGCGAAAATGACGGTATTATTCTGGCGCAGCAGGCGCGGGGCATAGATTCCCTGGGTCAGGAACTTGCCGGGGCCGGTCACGGCCAGGGCTGCGGCGATGCTGCCGGCCGTCCCTTTGAGGAAGGTACGGCGCGACATCCCACTGCGAACAATCGGAGTCTGCTTGTCTTTACTCATTACTATTCCCCTTTATGTGAAATGGATGGGCAATTTTGCGCGATGGTGCTATGATTAATTTGTCTAAACAAGTCAACATCAAATATATAGTCAACGTCTGGCTTTGTCAAACAAGTAAAGGTTTTCCGTATGGCTCAATTTCATGCGACCGTGGTCAGCCACACCCATTGGGATCGCGCATGGTACTGTACCTTTCAAGAATTTCGCATCCGATTGGTTCAGTTGGTCGATAAGCTGCTGGATACGCTGGAGGCGGATCCGAGCTTCCGCTGCTTCATGCTCGACGGCCAGATGAGCGTGTTGGAGGACTACCTGGAAGTCCGGCCCAGCCAGGCGGAAGCGCTGCGGAAGCACTGCCAGTCCGGGCGGATTCAGGTGGGGCCGTGGTTCGTGCTGGCCGATGAATTCCTGGTCAGCCCGGAGGCGCTCATCCGCAATCTGCGGCTGGGACACCGCATGGGGGAAGCCTTCGGCGGCGTGACCCAGATCGGCTATGTGCCGGACGGGTTCGGCCATATTGCCCAACTGCCGCAAATCCTGCGCGGCTTCGGCATCGATAACGCCTTCTTCTGGCGCGGGATGGGAGCCGAGGGCGACCGCCTGGGCACGGAGTTCATGTGGGCAGCGCCGGATGGCTCGGCGGTGACGACCATCCTGATGCCCTGGGGCTACCACAACGTGACCAATCTGGGCTACGGGATTCACTGGGGCGATGTCTCGCAGATGCAGTTCGATATGGAACTGGCGCTGGAGAAGATTCAGCGGGCGATCCACAAGCTGACGCCGATGGCGAATACCGACGCGCTGCTGTTGATGAACGGCATCGACCACGCCGAAGCCGAACCACGCATCCCAAGCATCATCGCCCAGGCCAACCAGCATATCGACGGTGTTGAACTGGTTCAGGGGACGCTGGCCGACCATCTGGCGCGGGTGCGGGCTGCTGGCAAGGCGCTGCCGTCATTCAGCGGTGAGTTCCGCTGGGGGCGCTACTCGGAAATTTTGCAGGGTGTCTACTCGACGCGGATTCACCTCAAGCAGGCCAACCACGCGGGCGAGACGCTGCTGGAACGCTATGTCGAGCCGCTGACGGCTTTCTCGTGGCTGGCGGGGGCTGAAGTGCCGCCGGGCGTGCCCGATCTGGTCGATCTGGCCTGGCACTGGCTGCTGCTCAACCATCCGCATGACGACATCTACGGCAGCGGCATCGACGAAGTGCATCACGAGATGGCCTTCCGCTTCAGCCAGTCGAAGCAGATCGGCGATGCGCTGGTGCGGGACAGCCTGCGGCGGCTGGCGCGGCAGGTGGATTTCAGCGGGCAGCCGGGTACGCCGGTCATCGCTTTCAATCCGCTGGGTTGGGAACGCCGCGAAACCATCGAGGCCGAAATCGACTTCGAGTTTGATGACGCCACAGCAGATGATTTCCAGGTGGTGAATGCCGCCGGGGAGGTCATCCCGCATCAGGTGGTGAGCGATGAGCCGCTGTTCTGGATGGAAGTGCTGAAGCCGAACCGCAAGCGGCGCGTCAAAGTCCTGTTCCCGGCCAGCCTGCCCTCGTGCGGCTATACGGCCTTCTTCATCCAGCCGCGGACGGCTCCGGCGGGGGCGAGCGATCTGGTGGTTTCCGAGCGCGGGGCGGAGAATGCTTTCCTGTCGCTGGAGATCGCCGACGATGGCGGCCTGACCATCACCGATAAGGCGACCGGGGAGACCACGCGCGGCCTCGGCCATCTGGTGGATGTGGCCGACGCGGGCGATGAATACACTTTCTGCCCGCTCAAAGGCGACCCGCCCGTGACGACGGCGGGCAGCCCCGCCGATATCGCCCGGCTGGAGGCCGGCCCGTGCCGCGCCCGCTTCCGCATCCGGCATTGGCTCCGCATCCCGGCGCGGCTGAGCGACGACCGCCACAGCCGCAGCGCCGAGAGCGTCGAACTGCCGGTTACGTCGGACGTGTGTGTCTACGCCGGGCAGCCGGGGGTGTTCATCACGACGCACATCGTCAACCGGGCGCATGACCACAAGCTGACGGCGAGCTTCCCCAGCGGCATCCGCGCGGCGCAGGCGCACGTGGACGAGTCCTTCATGATCGCCGCCCGCGACCTGAAGCTGCCGGACTCGACCGGGTGGGTCGAAGACCCGACGGCGCTGATGCACCAGCGGACGTTCACCGACCTGAGCGATGGGACGCGCGGTCTGGCGGTGCTGAACCGCGGCCTGCCTTCGGTGGAGGTCTTCGAGGACGGCGCGATTGAACTGACGCTGCTGCGGAGCATCGGCTGGCTGTCGCGGGATGATCTGTGGGTGCGGCGCATCGCGGCCGGGCCGCTGGTTCCCACGCGGGGGGCGCAGTGCCTCGGCGAAACCACCTACGAATACGCGGTGCTGCCGCATGGCGGCGGCTGGCAGCAGGTCTATCAGGCGGCCTACAACTACAACGCGCCGGTGCTGGCGCGGCGGGCGGATACGCATCCCGGCCTGGAACTCAAGGAGATGAATATCACCCGCGACAACCCCGCGCTCGTCACCAAGATTGCCTGGCCGCGCAGCGGGCCGCTCCCGGCCAGCCTGAGCTTCATCGATGTCCAGCCGGCGGCGCTCATCCTGAGCTCGGAGTATCGCAGAGGCGAGGCGCTGATCGCGCGGAGCTATAACCCGACACGAGAGACCGTCCAGGGGACGATCACCTTCGGGCTGCCGCTGTCCCAGGCCGAGCGGGTGCGCCTGGATGAGACGGTGATCGAGGCGCTGCCCATCGCGCCGGGCGGGAGCCTGTCGGTGCAGGTGAAGGCGGGCGAGGTCGTCACGCTGCGGATCAGGGGTTAGGGAATACGAATTGAACCACAGAGGCACAGAGAAATACAGAGAGGCGTGATCTCGCGCGGGATTCGTTACGTGGATGAAAGAATTTGACAAAGGATTCGGGCTGGTGTACAGTGCAGGTATAGACCTTTCGTCAACCTATTGTACAAGTTGAATCCCATGACCATCCGCCTCAACCGCAGCCCTGATGCGCCGCATCTGCATATTCAGGTGGCTGCTATCCTCAAAGAACGCATCCAGAACGGGACGTGGCCGAACGGCAGCAGCATCCCGTCGGAGAAGGAATTGTGCGCCGAGTTCGATGTCGCGCGGGGAACGGTGCGGCAGGCGCTCCAGAGCGTCGAAGCCGAGGGCTATCTGCGGCGCGAACAGGGCCGCGGCACGTTCGTCCACTGGAACGAGTACAGCGCCAACCGGAACCGCTCGCAGCGACTGGCCTTCGTCGTGCCCTATGTGCGGGATTCGTCCGTGCCGACGGTGCTGGTGGGCTTCCAGCAGGTGGCCGAGCAGGCCAATTACTCGGTCATCTTCAACCACTTCAACAACGACCTCCAGCAGCAGGAGCGGGTCATCCTCAAGCTGATCGACGAGAATGTGGCCGGGATCGCGCTGTATCCGATCAATTCGGAGAACATCGCCCTGATCGAAAAGCTGAACAGCGCGGGCTACCCGATTGTCCTGATCGACCGCTATCTGCGGACGCTTTCGACCGATTATGTGATGGCCGATCACTTCGGCGGGGCGATCCGGGGCACGCACTATCTGGTCAATCAGGGGCACACGCGCGTCGGCTTCGTCACCTGGCTGTCGCCGGCCGTCAGCATGGAACACCGCTACCTGGGGTATACCCAGGCGCTCAACGAGCGCGGTCTCCCGCTGGAAGAGCGGCTGATCTGCCGGGTGGAAGGCTACCCGGTGATCGACATGACGCCGCTACGCCAGTATCTTTCCGGGCCGGATCGACCGACGGCGGTCTTCGCCGCCAATGACCAGATCGCCATCGGGCTGTACCGGGCGGCGGCCAGTCTGGGGCTGTCGATCCCCGGCGATCTGTCGGTGCTGGGCTTCGACAACCTGGATGTTTCGGCGCATCTCGACCCGCCGCTGACCACGATGTCCCAGCCGTTCCTGCAAATCGGCCAGGCTGCGGCCGATCTGCTGCTGCGGCGGGTGAACGGCGAGCGCGGCCACTTCGAGCAGATTGCGCTCCAGGCCACACTGGTCATCCGGGAATCGTGCCAGTCACTCATCCGTCAGGAAACCGCTGCCGAGCCGCTGGCTCTGTAGCGGAGAAGGTTTTTGGTTACATCCATCCATATGAGGGGGAACGATGTCCCTGATTGAAGAAATCCGCGAGGCTGTGATCCAGGGGCAGGCCCCTGTGGTCGTCGAGAAGGTCAAACAGGCGCTGGAAGCCGGGGAATCGGCAGAGGTGATCCTCAACCAGGGTCTCATCAGCGCCATGCAGCGCGTCGGTGAACTGTTTGAAGAGGGCATCGCCTTCGTGCCGGAGATGCTCATCGCCGCCCGCGCGATGGACAAGGCGCTGCAAATCCTCCGCCCGCACCTGATCGAACAGGGGGTGCAGCCTATCGCCAAAGTCGCCGTCGGCACGGTCAAGGGCGATCTGCACGACATCGGCAAGAAGCTGGTGGCGATGATGCTGGAAGGCTCCGGCTTCGAGATTATGGACCTGGGCATCGATGTGCCGCCGGAGAAGTTCGTCGAAGCCGTGCGGCAGGGCGCGAAGGTGGTGGCGCTTTCGGCGCTGCTGACGACCACCATGCCCAACATGAAGCACGTCGTCGAGGCCATCCAGCAGGCCGGCCTGCGCGGTCAGACGCGGATCATTATCGGCGGCGCTCCGGTCAACCAGGCCTACGCCGACCAGATCGGCGCGGATGGCTACGCGCCGGATGCTTCCAGCGCGGTGCGGAAGGTGCGCGAACTCGTCGGGGCGTAGGTCAAGTCTGGAGAGGTCATATGGAAAAAGACGATGTGATGCAGTTGGCCTATGACCAGGAAGCCGATGTGCTGTACATCACGATTGGAACTCCGCGTCGCGCCATCTCGCGCGAGATCGGCGATGATGTGCTGCTGCGGCTGGACCCGGATACGCAGGCTGTCGTCGGGTTGACGGTACTCAACCTCTCCACGCGCACCAGCCTCGATGCGCTCCCCCTGTCTATCGATCTGCGGGAGCGCGCAGCCGGTTAGCAGGACACCTCTGACCCGTCCAATTGAGCGTACCGATGACTCAGGGGAACAGGGAAAGCTGTCAAACGATGGAACGTTACGAGCGTTTAGCCCTCGACCGAGCCGAAGCGCTGATCTTCGGGCACAGTCCGCGCCCGCTCAGGCTGCCCAACGGCCTCACCATTGGCGAGGGCACGATCTACCCCGAAATCAATTTCACCCTCCCGGCGATGGAGATCGACGCCGAGACCATGCCGGAGGTGCGCCAGCAGTACAGCCAGATGATCGAAGGGGTGTGCGCCCGCGCGGTCGATCTGCATGTGCCGGGGCTGGTGGTGGAGTTCGAGCTGCTGCCGGAGATGACCAAAATCCCGGAGTGGGGCGCGGAGATCACGGCCATCCTGCGCGGCAGGCTGGATCACACTGCCCAGGAACACGGCTTGAAGAGCGCTCTGCGGGTGACGCCCAACGACATCCGCGAATTCGAGCGTCCGCCGCGGATGCGCTCCGGCCCGCTGTGGGAGAACATGGCGCGGAGCTTCGATCTGTGCGCCCAGGCCGGGGCTGACCTGCTGTCGATTGAATCGACGGGTGGCAAAGAGATTCACGATGAAGCCCTGCTCTATGCCGATCTCCCGGCGGCGGTCTTCGCGCTGGGGGTGCTGGGCAGCCGCGATATGGCCTCCCTCTGGGACATGATCGTCGGCGTGGCCGAGCGCCATCACATCGTCGCGGCTGGGGATACCGCCTGCGGCTTCGGCAATACGGCGATGGTGCTGGCCGAAACGCGCTATATCCCGCGCGTCTGGGCGGCGCTGATCCGGGTGATGACCGTGCCGCGCAGTCTGGTGGCGTATGAGCGTGGCGCGGTCGGGCCGAGCAAGGACTGCGCCTATGAGGGGCCGTACATCAAGGCCATCACCGGCTACCCGATCTCGCTGGAAGGGGCCGAGGCCGCCTGTGCCCATACCTCGCCCATCGGCAACATCGCCAAAGCGGCCGCCGATCTGTGGAGCAACGAGTCGGTGCAGAACGTCAAGCTGCTGGGCGGGATGGCTCCGACGGTGTCATTGGAGCAGTTGGCCTATGCCGCCCGCCTGATGAACACCGCGTCGGGGCACGGCTCGCAGGCCGCGCTCACCCTGCGGGATTGGCTGGTCGAATCGGATAGCGCCTACGATCCCCAGGCCTATGTGCTGCGGCCGGATGTGGTCATCGATCTGGCGGCGGAGATCATCCAGGAGCCGAC
>JAEUQZ010000122.1 GCA_016788965.1 Anaerolineae bacterium
AGGGCAAGTTAGGATGTGCTGACTTTGCAAAGGCCCTGGAGCAGAGATCAGCGTCTTGCCGGCCAGCGCATGTGGACGACCTCGCGCCGCACCACGAACTGGTAGCGCCGCAGCACGGCGCTGGTCACGGTCGCCTCGCTGGGATGCTCCAGGCTGAGCGTCCCGTTCCCGTAGCGGCGCGCGACCGTGTTGATGAGCGCCTCGTCGTAGTAGCCCTCGTAATCGGGCTGCACCATCAGCGTCAGTTGGGTGCTGCTGCTCAAGCTGGTTTCGACCCACATCGAGGCCAGGATATCGCTCCCATCCCCCGACCGGACAATCAGGCGTTCGCGGCGGCGGAAGCTGATCCAATCGCGGAATTCCTGCCACAGGCCGCGGCGGAACTGGCGCTCATGCAGCGGACGCAGCCAGCCTAACCCGCCCAGGTGATCCGGCCTGACCTGCTCGGCCAGCCGGTATTCCGCCGCCCATTCATCCGACCGCCGCTGGGTGATGTGCAGGCGGGGTTCACGCTCGAAGGGTGGCGGCGTGCTGAAGGCTCCGCCGCGCCGCCAGGTCGTCCAGGTGCGTTCGGCCACGAAGCCGAGCCGCTCATAGAGGCGCTGCGCGACCGCGTTGTCGGCATCCACCTGGAGCAGGATGTGTTCCCCGCCCCGCCGCGCGATCATCTCCAGGCTGGAGCGCATCAGGTGTTCGGCGATTCCCCGGCGCTGGTAGCTGGGATGGGTGGCGACGTTGACGATGATCCAGGTCTTGCCGTCGAAACCAAGCCCATCCGCCGGATAGGTCGAGACATTCCCGACCAACCGCCCATCCGCGATCCACACGTAGCCCATCCCCATGCCCTGCATCAGGCTGTTTGACCCGCTCAGCAGGCCCAGCCCCGGCATCCGGCTCATCGTCCGCATTTCGCGCACCGCCGCCCGGCCCGAGTTATCCATGCTGCTGGCAAAAGCGATCTCGATCAGATCGGCCAGCGGCGACAGATCGGTGCGGAGATTCACCGGGCGGGGGCCTTCCGCCGAGGAGGCTGTTTGATGAGGGCTGGAGAGGCTGATCACGATCTGGAAATTCCGTGTGGATGTTTCATTCAAGCGTATCGGTGGAGGGGCAGCATGTCAAGCAGGGTGGACGGGTAGATGACCGAAACCAACCTGACGACTCCTCGACGCCGCGCCCAACGGCCAAATCAGCCGTTGGAGAACCCGCCGTGAACCGCTATGATTGGAGGCGATGGCTCCCGGTTTGAATGCGATGCCATCTTCAAGCGCGCGTTTGTCGCCGCTGGAATCAACTGGTCATGGAGAGTGATGGGCTATGACGCGACAGAATTATGGAACGCTGCGTACTGGCGGTGGACGCCGGAGCGGAGCCTGGCAGTGGACGGTTATCGGCTTCGTGATGGGTTTTGGCTGCGCCGCCATCGTCGGCCTGCTGCTGGTCATCAGCGGCGCAACCGGCGCGTTGGACGGCCTCCTTGCCGCCAGCCGCCCCACCCAGACGCCTTTTTTGATCACCACCACGCCGCTCCCGTTTACCAATACCCCGCCGCCCACCGAGGTGCTGATCGTGCCCTCGCCGACCGTTGGGCAGGCCGCCGTCCTGGTTCCGACGCCGACGCCGCTGCCGCCCACGTCTGATCCCAATCTGGTTCCCATCGTGCCGACCGCCACCGCGACCACCCAGGCGCTTCCTACCCTGGCGGTCGCTCAGGCGCAGACCGTGAGCATTCCGCCGCTGCTTCAGGACAGCCTCTCACCCCTCCGCCGGGTGGATGGCGCGACCTATCTCATGGGCACGACCGTCGATGAGGTCTTCCAGGCGGTGGACGAGTGCGTGAACATCTGGGAAGGCAACTGCACGCCGCAGTACGGCGAAGACTCGGCGCCGGCGCATAACGTCACCGTCGATTCCTTCCAGATGGAAGTTACCGAGGTCACTTACGATAAGTACATCCGCTTCCTGAATTCGCTGTCGGGTCAGACTCCTCACCGCAACGGCTGCGACGGTCAGCTTTGCGCCGCCACCCGCGCCGAAGACCAGAACAGCAACATCATCTTCGACAGCGAAAACTACCGCGTCAACCCGGCCATCCTGAACTTCCCGGTCGTCGGCGTGACCTGGTACGGCGCCAAAGCCTACTGCGAAGCCGTTGGCCGCCGCCTCCCGACCGAGGCCGAATGGGAACGCGCCGCCCGCGGCCCGCAGAATTTCCTCTATCCCTGGGGCAACACCTTTGAAGTGACCCGCGCCCGCACCAGCCGTCCGCGTGAAGAAGACCCCACGCTGATCGGCCCCCGCGCTGTTGGGACGTATCCCGGCGGGGCCAGCGTCTTCGGCATGGTCGATCTGGCCGGCAACGTGGCCGAATGGGTGAGCGACTGGTACGGCTCCGCCTACTACACCGAGCAGTCGCAGCAGCCGCAGGTCCTCAACCCGACCGGCCCGGTCGTGGGGACGGAGAAGGTCGTGCGCGGTGGATCATGGGACTCGGTTCCCTTCTTCTCGCGCAGCGTCCACCGTCAGAGCCGCGACCCGCTCGCGCCGACGGCCTGGATCGGCTTCCGCTGCGCCGCCCCGCTGGATACGTCTGTGCCCGCCGCGCCCGTCAGTTCATCCAACAACCAGCTTCCGCTGGTCGCCACCGTACCGACGACCGGCGGCACGAACGAAGAAGATACCGCCAACAGCCAGCCGACCCTGCCCCCGCCGCCAGTTCAACCCACCCAGGCCGGCCCGCTGCCCACCCTGAATCCGGGCGGCTGATCCTCCGCATCTGATCCGGGGCAGTCTGCACAGTGCAGACTGCCCCGGCCTCATCTCAACGCCTCTCGACGCAACTTCGACTATAATGCGGATATGCCGATCCGATTCGTTCGGAATGCAGGGAGGGACGTTCATGACCGGGCCAGCACTGCTCAATTGGGCGCGGGGATTCACCAGCCGGGGCATTGGCCCCCTGCCGGAAACCTATACCGCCGACTACCAGATGACCGACCTCATCGCCAAAGGCATGTTGGTTCCCGGCGAGGCGCGTTCCGTCCTGCTCGATTCGGGGCTGATCGATATGGTCTGGCAGGTCACCTGGGCGGATCAATACCCTTATCCCGATCCGCAGCTCCCAGAACGCTTCTACGACTGCGACGGCTACGTCCTCTTCATTCACGGCTGGACTGGCAACCACACCATCTGGGAAGACCTCCCGGCCATGATCGTCCGCGCCAACCCCCGTTTGGTCGTCCTCTCGGTCGATCACAACGGCTTCGGGCAGTCCCGCTTCGTGGTCGATACCCCCGCGCTGGATAGCTGCTGCCCGCCTTCAGCGATGGCGGCGATGGAACGGCTGGTGAATGTCCTCAAGCTGCGACGTCAGCCCGGTGATCCCAAACGCAAGGTCATCAACTACGTCGGCCACAGCATGGGCGGCGCGGCGCTCTTCTACCTCAACCCGACTCGCTACGACATCGGCGAAGAAACCCGCTATGCCATCGCCCCGGCGCTGCTGATGAACGACAGCGTGCATCGCGCCTTCTTCAACGCCATGGGCCTGGGCATCGGCATCGTCGATAAACTGCGGATTTTCGAGCCGATTGAGGACATCATCAAACCCAACATGGTCAGCGCCGTCTGCGAAGGCAGCAGCGTCTTCGTCAAGGATACCCACACCCGCCAGTACGACGAGACGCCGCGCGGCACGACCTCGGCCACCTTCCGGGCGATGGGGCTGCTTCAGAATTGGGAAATCGCCCGGCGTTGGGATTTATTCCGGGTGATGCTGGGGCACAAAGATACGCTGGTCGGCCTGCTGCCGATGATGGACATGCTCAGCGGCATGGAAGTCCCCGCCGGGAACATCCGCGTGGTCGCTGGCTCGCATTATATGTTCAGTGTGGGAACGGATACGGCTTTTCAGCACGCCCAGAACCGCGAATTGGTGCTGAACGACATCCTCGACCAGCACAACCGCGCCCTGGATATGCAAAAGACCGGCGGCGGCAAACGCGGCTTCGGTTAACGCTCAGAAGCCCAGCGGGCCGGGGTCGTTGCCTTCATCCATGAAGCTGCCCATGATGCCGTCTTCATCCTCATCGGATTGGCGGCGGCGACGATCACGGCGCTCCGGCGCGGATGCAGCCGAGGGTGGCTCCGCAGGTGGGGTTGTCTGTGGCATCGTCGAGGTGGTACGGGCAGCCGGGTCGCCGCCTTTCTGCGCCACCGCCGCATCGAAATCGACCGCCCGCGCCTGAGCGCGGAGATCACGGGCTGCCGGACGCGGCGCGGTCTGCTCGCGGGCATCGGACTCTCTATGCTCCGATTGTGGATCGAGTACCGACCGCAGCACCAGCGAGGCGATCCCGAACATGCTCATTCGCATGACACGGACGACCAGAAAGCCGCCCAGCAGGATCAGCCCGCAGGTCACGACCCCCAGACCGCATACACTGAGCAGGACGGATGAGCTTTCGTTGGACATAGCAGCCCGCGTTTCCGCGACCTCATCATCACCAGCACCGCCCTGCATTATATCAGAATCGGCCTCAGACAGCGGCCAGCAGCGCCGCGCTCTGCTCGGCCACCTCTCGCAGCGTGTGTTCGAGCAGCGCCTCGTGATCTTCGACTGCCGCCAGCGCGTCGTAGTCGAGAATGACCCCCTGCCAGCCTTCCCGCCACCATCGCGCCGCTTCTGGCAGCCGGATGTCGAACCACCCCGGCGGGATCGGATGCGTGTACAGATAAACATACGGGCGTGGCAGACCGGCGCTGCCCGGCGAGAACCCGATGTTCAGGTGCGGATCGCTGCGCTCTTCGGAGCCACGCGCGAACCACAGGGACGACAGATCGAAGCCATGCGGGAACACGATCATCGGCGACATCGCTCCCAGAAAGCGCGCCCGCACGCGGGCGATGGCCGTATAGATGCTGAACACCGCCCCCGCATAATCTGAAGCCAGCCCCGCGTCTATGTCCAGCGGATTCGTATCCGGCACGCTGTTCAAGTCGATCTGGATCGGGCTGCCCGACTCGGCGAGCGCCTGCTGCGCGGCTTCGGCCAGTGTCCGCTGCGAGTACCCCGCCAGCGGCAGTTCCCATCCGCCCGACGGTCCCGCCTGAAACACGAGCCGCCCCGCGCGGAAGTTCAGCGCCACATTCGCCCCGTTGGGCAGCCGGCCGCTCTCCAGGCCGTCCCGCGTCACCGATAAGCCCAGATGGGCAAAGTTGGGCAGGGGCGGCTGCATCGGCTTGCGGATGGCCGCGGCGACCTGCGCCGCCCGGTGCAGCCCCTGTCGTGTCGAGTCCCAGTTGGTCAGAGCAGGCAGTGTCACAATCACTTCTCCCGGTTCATCAGCTTGATCGAAGCCTTGCATACGGCTCTGTCCCGGCAGGGCATCCAACGTTACATTCCCGACAGAGTGTCCACTTTTTCAGGTCAATTTGGTGACGAATGGCCTACGTCAGCCGCTCCGCCGCCGCATATAATGACGAAAACAACCGCACCCAGGTGAGATTTCAGCATGATACGCACCCGAAACTACCTTTCACAATCGGTTCAGAGCCTTCGCCCCTCCGGCATCCGCCGCTTCTTCGATATCGCTGCCACCATGAAAGATGTGGTAACGCTCGGCATCGGCGAACCGGATTTCGTGACGCCGCGCCACATCATCGATAAGAGCATCGACTCGTTGCGGGCCGGGCAGACCTCCTACACCTCCAACTCCGGTCTGCTGGAACTGCGCTGCGCCATCGCCGATTACGTCGGTGGGCTGTACGGCATCGAATACGACCCCAATGACCAGATCGTCGTGACAGTCGGCGTCAGCGAGGCCATGTGGCTGGCGCTGCGGACCATCCTCGATCCCGGTGATGAGGTGCTGGTTCCCGAACCCTGCTTCGTCGCCAATGCTGCCGCCGTCGAGATGGCTGGTGGCGTGCCCATCCACGTCGATACCTTCGTGGAGGATCACTTCCAGGTGACGGGCGCGATGCTCGAAGCGGCAGTGACGCCCCGCACCAAAGCCATCCTCATCAACTACCCCAACAACCCCACCGGCGCGGTGCTTTCCCGCGAACGCATGGCGGAAATCGCCGCCGTCGCCGAGAAGTACGATCTGCTCGTCCTCTCCGATGAAATCTACGAGCGCCTGATCTACGGCGTCGAGCATACCAACTTCGCCTCGCTGCCGGGGATGTACGAGCGCACCATCTTGATGAGCGGCATGAGCAAGACCTTCGCCATGACCGGCTGGCGCATCGGTTACGTCTGCGCCCCGCGTGAAATCATGGAAGGCATCCGCAAACTGCACCAATACCTCATCATGTCCGCGCCGACCGTCGGGCAGTATGCCGCCCTCGAAGCCCTGACCCACGGCGAGGACGATGTGCGCGAGATGCGCGGCGAGTACGACAAGCGCCGCCGCCTGATCGTCGATGGCTTCAACCAGTTGGGGCTGCACTGCTTCGAGCCGCGCGGAGCCTTCTACGCCTTCCCCAACATCGGCGTGACCGGCATGAGCGACGAGGAATTCTGCGAGCGCCTGCTCACGGAAGAACGTGTCGCCGTCGTGCCCGGCAGCGCCTTCGGTCGCAGCGGAACCGGCTTCGTCCGCGCCAGCTACGCCACCAGCCGCGAGCGCATCGAAGTCGCTCTCGAACGCATGGCGCGCTTCATGCGGCGGCATGGGTAGCAGCCCGTTCATCGATTCAACGGATCACAAGGGACAGAGGGGGTCGAAAGATCACCCTCTGTTTTGTTGAAATTGCAAAAAAGCTGCAAAAATCATTACATCATCGTAATCTTTATTAGCGCGGATGGGGTGACGTGAGACAATTCCGGGATATAATCTTTACCCATCCTTGATTTTCCGAGCAGGGCAGCACGACGATGGTTTCTCTCTTGCTTGTTGCCGCCCAATCGGGGACACGCTCTGCGCTCCGGCAGATGGTCGAGTCGGCTGGCTATACCATCAATGAAGCAGAGGACAGTGCCCTGGCAATCCAGGCGGTACAGCAGTCCGTCCCTGACATCATTGTATTGGATGCCACCAGTCTCTATGCCAGCGGCGCCCTGGTTGGGCGTCTGCGCCAGATGACCCCGGCCCCGATCCTGGCGTTGGCGCTCTCCAACGCCGCCGATGCGCTCCTGGCGCTGGGAGTCGATGATGTCGTGCCCCCGGATGTTCACGCCGGTCTGCTCAAACGCCGCCTGCGTTATCTCCTTGACCGTCTTCAGCGCCGCACCACCGGGACCATCAAAGCCGCCGAACCGGAGTATATGCCCTTCCAGGCCATCCTGGATGCCATCCAGGACGGCGTTCAGGGCATCATCTTTGCTGAGGATTTGCGTACCCGGCGCTACACCTTCATCAACACCGCCCTGCATCACCTCTTCGGCTACGAACTCGGCGAATTGGACGCCCTCAACCAGCTTCGTCCCCCGGACATCTCCGAGGAAGACTTCGCCCGCTGGCTGGATGAAGCGCGGATGGTGGCCGCCCGCGAAGGGGTGTGGCGCGGCGACGCCCACTTGCTCCGCAAAGATGGTGATTTGATCGAAGTCGGCCTGACCATCACCCGGCTCAACCGCGCCGACGGCCGCATGATCGGCATCGTCGCCGTCTTCCACGATCTGAGCGAGCAGAAGGCCCTGGACGCGGAGAAGAAACGCTTCATCGCCCTGGCCGCTCATGAACTACGGACGCCCATCACCAGCCTCAAGACGCGGCTCTTCCTCGCCCGCCGCCAGATCGACCAGGTTGAAAAGCACCTGGTGATCCTGGATCAGATCAGCGAGCAGCTTGAACACCTGGTTGAAGACCTGCTCGACCTGTCGCGTTTCGATCACGGCATGGTAGACCTCCGCCCCACCGTGACCGACCTGGGCAGCTTTGTCCGGGGCATCGTGACCATGCACGAGTCGCTCATCCTCAGCAAGGACATCCAACTGCTGGATCAGATGCCCACCGCGCCCCTCTACGTGCTGATCGACCCGGCGCGGATGACCCAGGTGGTCGTCAACCTGCTGGCGAACGCCGTCCATCACACTCCGTCCGGTGGTTCGATCAGCCTCTTCGCACGGGAAGGAGCCGATAGTTCGCCCGAATCCGATTACATCATCCTCGAAATCCAGGATACCGGCGTCGGCATCCCACCCGAACATCTCCCCCATGTCTTCGAGCCGTTTTATCGAGCCGGCCGCGCCTCCCGCGGTATGGGCCTCGGCCTGAGCATCTCCCGCGAAATCGTCGAGCTGCACAGCGGGCAGATCGGCGTCGAGAGCGAGTCCGGGCAGGGAACCCGTTTCATCATCTGGCTGAAGCGGGTTGACCGCGCCCAATAGGAACGCCCATGCCCTACACTCCCCTTCAACTGGCTGAAGCCCACCTGCGGATGGGCGAACTGGCCGACGCCCTGGATGCGCTGGACGCCTACCTCGCCGAAACGCGCGATGATGCCGCGCTGCGGCTGCGGGCGGCGGTACGGCTGCGTCTGCCGGGCGAGGCCGCCCTGCGCGGCGCATTGGCCGATCTGGACGCGCTGGCCGAACCGAACGCCGCCGATTGGTTACAGCGGTCGGTGGTCTGGCAGCACCTCGGTGACTGGAATGCCGCCGCCGATGCCGCCCTGAATGCCTCGGCCATCCAGCCGCAGGACGAACGCATCGCCGAGCGGACGCTGCTCACGCTGGAGATGAGCGGCCGCCACGACGAAGCCACCGCGCTGCTGGGGCGGATGCCGCGCACCTGGCGCTGGCTCCAAATCGGCGGAGACATGGCCGGGCGGCAGGGAGATTGGGAGGCCGCCTTCGCCGGTTACAGCGCCGCGCTCGACCACCTCCGCACTGTGCTGGATGCCGGAACCAATCCGCTGGCCGCCTCGCTGCGCGGGACGCTGGCGGCCGCGCGGGCCGGAGCCGCCCTCAACCTGGGAGAGTACCCGCAGGCCGCCGAGGATTTCCGGCTGGCCGCCGAGACCTTCCCGCGCGATCTGGGGCTGGCGCTCATGCAGGCCGTCGCCCTGGGACTGGCCGGGGAGATGACCGCAGCCGCCCGGCTGTGTCAGACGCTGCTGGCGGAGGCTCCCCATCTCCGCGAACTGCTGCGCGATCAGATCAGCCGCTGGCCCCTTTTGGAGAGCCTCCTCTGATCGCGCGCGCGTTCAGCCCCCATCCGCCTGCACACTGATGACCACCTTGCCGTGGGCGTGCCCCGCTTCGATATAACGCAGCGCCTCGGCCACTTCCGCCAGCGGATAGCAGCGTTCGATGACCGGCTTGATCTTGCCGCTGTCGATCAAGGCCGCCAGCGCCCGCAGATCGGCGGGCGTGACTTTCCCAACCAGGATGCCCAGCGATTTGCCATCGCGCTTGGGCATGAGCGGCGCGCGCAGCATCGCCTCGAAAAGCTGCGCGTCCGTCCCGCCGACCATGACATAGCGGCCGCCCGGCTTCAGCGCCCGCGCATAATGCGCCAGCGGATGGTAGCCGTTGATGCCCAGGATGACATCGTACTGCCCGGCTTGCTCGGTGAAGTCCTCGCGGGCGTAGTCGATCACCTCGGCAGCGCCCAGCCCGCGCAGCATGTCCAGCTTGCCGGCGCTGGCGATGGCCGTCACTTCCGCCCCCATCGCATGGGCGATCTGCACCGCAAATGTGCCGACGCCGCCCGACGCGCCGTTGATCGCCACGCGCTCGCCCGCCCGCACCTGCCCCTTATCGCGCAGCGCCTGCAATGCCGTGATCCCCGCCAGCGGTATTGCCGCCGCTTCCTCGAAGCTCAGCGTCGTCGGCATCGGAGCCAGCGTGATTTCGGGCGCGGCGACATACTCCGCGAAGCAGCCCATGCCGTGATTGGAAGTGTCGCCGTAGACCGCATCGCCCGGCTTGAACTGCGTGACGCCGCTCCCGACGGCTTCCACCCGCCCGGCGATGTCGCCGCCCAGGATGGTGCGCTTCGGCCTGAACAGGCCGTGCCCCGCCAGCCGGATCATGAACGGCTTCCCATGCAGCATCCGCACATCGGCGCTGTTGGCGGAGGTGGCTCGGATGCTCACCAGCACTTCGCCCGCTTTTGGCGTCGGCTTGGGTACATCCGCCAGCCGGAGGTTATCCGGCGACCCATATTGAGTGTAGATCATCGCTTTCATGTTCACGTCCTTATTGCTTTATGCCCAGTTCCAGGCATACACCACGGTCATCACATTGAAGACCATACTGACGATCAGCAGGAACTTGTCGTAAGCCGAGGGGTAGGTCGGCAGGCCGATCAGGTTGAAGCCGAAGAAGAAAACGGCCGCGATGATGTTGACCCAGCGATTCACAGGCTGATCCACGATCAGCGACACGACCACCATGAGGATCGGGATCACCATCAGCACGGCGATTCCCAACCACATGCCTTTGGTGAACTGGGCGGTGGACATCGTGTTCGGGAAGTCGCCGCTGAAGATCCGCAGCACATCGCCGAGCAGATAGGTCAGCATACACGCGGCCCACAGGCCGGACAGGATAATACGTGTATCGAGCATGATTGTCATCCTCCTTCAGGATAGAATGTGGTTCTCTGCACCGAACCCATTTAGAGCGCCTTTTTCTCCTCGATTCCCCCTCTCCATGCAATGGAGAGGGGGTTAGGGGGTGAGGATCAAAGAGTTAACCATCGACCGTGACGTGGGTCGCGGCGGACTGACCGCCCCGACCGCGCCACAGCCGCAGCAGCTTGAAGCCATTGCTCGCCAGCGTGATCCCGACCATCACCAGCGTGATGATCTCCGCGCCCGTGCCCAGGAACGGGATCGTTCGCAAATCCGGGTTGGCTGTCATCAGACGATCCATGACGGGCTTGAACAGCACGAAGTACAGGCTGATTGCGCCGGCCAGTTCCAGCGCCGACTGCGCCAGCCACGACCCCAATCCCCAGCGGTTGCGCCGCAGCGCCCACAGATGCAGGATCACCATGCCGAGCGTAGCGAGGATCGTCACCGCCAGCCATCCGCTCGGAACCGGAATCACTTCGCCCGGATCGCTCAGGTTGAAGCGCAGCGTCAGCCCGCCAACTTGCCAGAAGTACAGCCCCACCAGCCCCACAAACGTCCCCATCGCCACGCCAAAGGCCGCTTCCAGCCGGTCTACCGCGCCGGGGTCGTCCACAGGCGGCAGTTCCAGCGGGTTGAATGACTGTGCCTTCATCTGCATCTCGACGCCGGAACGCTCCACCACGGCGAAGATCAGCACCACCACCGCCGAGAAGATGAAGACCGATTGCAGCACGCTGAAGATCGCCCCGAACAGCAGGCCGATTACCGTGCTGTCCTCCGGCGACATCAACGCGCCGACCACATTCAGCGCGATGACCACCACCGGAATCAGCACCCAGCCGTAGCGCAGCACCGTCATCATGAAAGGATACAGCGCCGGCCCGACCAGATAGCGCTCACCGCTGTATGAGGCCGCCATCCGCCGCGGATCGCCCAGTTCGGCCAGCGCCGCCGCCACCTCCGCCTGCGAGGGTGATCCACTGAAACGGTCATCCAGTTGATCCTGAATCTGCGAGCGCAGTTCCGCCTCGATCTCTGCCCGCTCTTTTTCGGGCAGGTAGCGCCCGACCTGATGCACATAACGTTCGATCAATTCACTCACGAGCTTCCCCTCCCAGTATCCGCTGCATCACCTTCACCGTCTCGAACCATTCGGCGCGCAGCGCGGTCAGCACCTCGCGCCCCAGAGGACAGATCCGGTAATACTTGCGGGGGCGGCTTCCGCCGACCTCCCACTCGCTTTCCAGCAGTCCCTGCTTCTCCAACCGCCGCAGCAGCGGATACAGCCTTCCTTCTTCCACGTCTAGGCCCTGCTCGGCAAGCTGCGGGATCAGGCTGTAGCCATACCGGGATGTGTCCATCTGGCTCAGCACCGCCAGCACCACCAGCCCCCGCCGCAGTTCCAGTCGCAGTTGCAAAATCGGATCATCGGTTTCGGTCATACACTGTATATCCCACGATACTGTACGCCACACAGTCTCAATATACTGTACACCGCACAGTATTGTCAAGCCCACAGTATCGCAAGGGCGCATTTCATGTTTAGGGGTGTTCCGTTTTCGGACGCCAAGAATGGCGTCCCTACCCAGACGATTCTTCGTAGGGACGGGCTTCTGCCCGTCCGCCAGCAATCTTCCCCCAATCTGAAATACACCCGTATCGAATCGATGGATGGGGCCGCCCCCCCCCCCCCCCCACCCCCACCCCCCACCCACGAAGTG
>JAEUQZ010000123.1:0-11837 GCA_016788965.1 Anaerolineae bacterium
GTTCATGGAACGGGTTCATCCTGACGACAGTGAGCGGGTCGCATTGGCAACGGTGCAGCTCCGCAGCCTGGTCGAACCGCAGCAGATCGAGTTCCGCATCGTCTGGCCGGATGGACATATCCGCTGGTTATCGATCCGCATGTATCCGGCTGGAGGCATTGCCGATACCCGCCAGCGGATCATCGGGCTGACGGATGACATCACCGAACGGAAGCAGATCGAACAGGCCGAGCATGAACAGCGCGTGCTGGCCGAGTCCTTCCGGGATATTGCCGAAACGCTCAGCCGGACGCTCGACCTGGATGAAGTCCTCGACCTCATCATGGAAACGATGGGGGGGGTCATCCCGCTGGATTCGGCCAGTCTGATGCTGGAAAAGCAGGGTAAGATTTGTATCGTCCGCGACCGGGGGTTCTCCGCGACGACCCGCGAAAAACTGATGCAGGGCGAGTTCGATTTTCAGCATTTGCCCAACTACCTGCAAATGGCTGAATCCCGCAACTGGATGATCATCGACGATGTGCTGCAAGAACCGACCTGGAAAGATTTCAATGTCGCCCATGTGCTGCGGTCATATCTGGGTGTGCCCATTCTGGTCGAAGGGAAAATGGTCGGTCTCATCAGTGCCGACAGCCGGACGCCGGGCTTCTTCACGGCTGAACACGCCGAGAAGCTCAAAAGCTTCGCAACCCAGGCAGCCATTGCCATCCAGAATGCGCGGCTGTATACCGAACTGCGGAACAGCGAACAACGCTTCCGCGAGATTGCGGATACGATCAGCGAGGTGTTCTGGGTCTTCGATACCCAACAGTCCCGATACATGTATGTCAGCCGAGCCTCGGAAAAAATCTGGAAACTTCGCCCGGACGTGGTCTACCAGGATTCAAACACACTCCGTGCTATTCTTCACCCCGATGATGAAACCAGGTTCGATATAAAAACCGTGGACGCAGTCCATATGCCGATACCCCAACATGCTGAGTTCCGCATCATCTGGCCGGACGGCAGCGTGCGCTGGATGTCCTCGCATGTCTATCCGACAGATGTGAATGGGCAGCAGCGGATCATCGGCGTAACGGAAGACATCACGGAGCGGAAGCGTATCGAGCAGGCCGAACGTGAGCAGCGCGTGCTGGCCGAGTCCTTCCGGGATATTGCTGAAACGCTCAGCCGGACGCTCGACCTGGATGAAGTCCTCGACCTCATCATGGAAACCCTGGGAAGAGTCGTCCCTTCGGATTCAGCCAGCCTGATGCTGGAAGAGCGCGGGAAAGTCCGTATCGTGCGAGCACGCGGTTTCGATGAGTCGGTGGAGGCGTACCTGCTTCAGCACCAGTTCACTTTCCAGGAGGTGGCGAACTTTGTGAAGATCGCAGAAACACGCGACTGGTTGATTATCGACGATGTGCTTGAGTCTAGCTTGTGGAAACCGTTTGAGGTTCCGCTTTCCATCCGCTCCTACCTGGGAGTGCCCATTCTCATCGAAGGCAACATGGTTGGCCTCCTCAATATCGATCATCACACACCGGGATTCTTTACACCGGACCATGCAGCGAAGACGAAGATCTTCGCGGCGCAGGCAGCCATTGCTATCCAGAACGCGCGGCTGTACAAACAGGCCCAGGAATTGGCAACTATCGAAGAACGCCAGCGCCTGGCACGGGAACTGCATGATGCCGTCAGCCAGACCCTCTTCTCGGCCAGCGTCATCGCTGAGACGCTGCCGCGCATCTACCAGCGCCAGAGTCCCACCGACATGCAGCGCGGGCTGCAAGAACTGAACCGCCTGACGCGCGGCGCGATGGCCGAGATGCGGACGCTGCTGGCCGAACTGCGCCCCCGCGCTCTGCTGGATGGCGATCTGCCGACGCTGGTCAAGCAGCTTGCTGACGCCGCCGCCGGGCATGTCGAGGCGGATTTCATGGTAGAACTACCACCGCGGTGTGTGCTGCCCGCCGAGGTCAAACTGGTCTTCTACCGGATCGCGCAGGAAGCGCTAAGCAACATCGTCAAGCATTCGCGCGCCCGGACGGTGCATGTGCGGATGGTCCGCGCAGATGATGCAGCCTGGTTGGAGATCGCGGATGACGGCCGCGGGTTCGATCCTCAGCAGTTGGTGTCGGGGCATTACGGCCTGCAGATCATGCGGGAACGGGCTGAAGCAGTCGGGGCGCATCTGGAGATGCACAGTGAGCCAGGCCAGGGAACCCAGCTTCATCTCCACTGGCGCGAACCGGTCATCGAGGCCATATGAACGGCAAAGCGCCTATCCGTGTCCTGGTGGTGGACGATCACGAAGTCGTGCGGCGGGGATTATCCTTCGCGCTGGCGGCGCATGAAGACCTGCTGCTGGCCGGTGAGGCGGCCGATGGGCAGGAGGCGCTGGAGGCCTGCGCTGCGGCTCAACCGGACGTGATCCTGATGGACATCCAGATGCCGCGCATGAACGGCATCGAGGCCGCGCGGCTGATCCGCCAGCAGCATCCCCAGGTTCGGATCATCGCGCTGACGACCTTTAGTGATGAGGAGACGGTGCGGGACATGCTCCAGGCCGGATGCTCCGGTTATCTGCTGAAGACGACCACAATGAACGAACTCGCCAGCGCCATCCGGCTGGCGATCAGCGGGCAGTTGACGCTTTCGGCGGAGGCCGTGCAAACGCTCCTGTACCCCACACCAGCGGCTCCACAGCCTGCCGAGCCAGCCGTCTCCTTCCACCTGACCGAGCGTGAGCTGGAGGTGCTGCGGTGGATGGTCGAAGGGCTGAATAACGCCGAGATCGCCGCTCAACTGGTGGTTTCCCGTTCGACGGTCAAGTTCCATGTGAGCAGTATCCTCGCCAAGATGAACGTCAGCAGCCGGGTGGATGCGGTGCGGCTGGCGCTGCAATCCGGGCTGGCCGGCTGAGCGCCTGCTTTGAGTTGGACATAGACGGTTCTGAACTCATCAGCCCATGATTCCTGTAGAATGACCGTACCAATCCTGCTGTAGAGGTTTTGATCCGTGCCCCGTTCACCCGCGCCCACCTGGCGCATCATCGCATCGTTTGCTGCCATCTATTTGTTCTGGGGAGCCAGCTATCTGGGCATCACTTTCGCGCTGGAGAGCCTGCCCCCGCTGGTGATTCCGGGCATTCGCTTCACGCTGGCCGGGCTAATCCTGATGGGATTGGCGCGGCGGGCGGGAGCCGCGGCCCCCAAGCGCGTCCACTGGAAGTCGGCGGCGATGCTGGGCTTCCTGATGTTCTTCGTGGCGAACAGCACCCTGACGCTGGCGCAGACGCGCATCCCGTCCAGTCTGGCCGCGACGCTGTACGCGACCTCGCCGCTGTGGTTCGCGCTGCTGGGCTGGCTGTGGCAGGGCGAAGCGCGACCTGGCAGCCGCGCGCTCTCCGGGCTGGTGCTGGGCTTCGTGGGGATCATCGTCCTGTTTGGGCCGGGGACGGGCAGCCTCGACCCGCTCGGCGGGTTGTTCGTGCTGATCTCATCGCTCTCCTGGACGATTGGCTCGCTGCTATCGCGGCGGCTGCCGATGCCGGACTCGGCCTATCTGGGGGCGGGGATGAACCTGTTCGTGAGCGGATTGTTCTGTCTGTTCCTGAGCGTGGTCACGGGCGAAATGGCACAGGTGGACGTGGCGAGCATCTCGCTGCCGTCGATTCTGGCGATGGTGTATCTGATGTTCGGGGCGTCGCTGCTGGGCTTCAGTTCGTACATGTGGCTGCTGACGGTGACGACGCCGAACCGGGTGGCGACTTATGCTTACGTCAACCCGGTGATCGCTATGTTCCTGGGGGTCGTCCTGGCCGGGGAGACGCTGACCGGGCAGGCGGTGGTCGCCTCGGTCATCATCATCGGGGCGGTGGTGTTGATTACGACCGCGCGGCCGGCATCGAAACCAGCGGCGGACGCCGAGCAATCATCCCCACGCCGCCGCTGGAAAGCCTTGACCGGCTGGGTCACGGGGAATCTCTGAAGATGGCTGGTTATTCCAACAAACCTTTGGCGCAGAAGCTCGGCCTGAAGCCGGGGATGCGCGCTTACTTCCAGGATGCGCCGCCGGGTTACGCCGATCTGCTCGGCGAGCTGCCGGAGGGCGTGGAAGTCGTTGAACATCTTGACGGCTGGTTTGATTTCATCCAGGTATTCTGCACCCAGGAATCGGCACTGGTCCGTACCTTTCCGAGGCTGAAGGCGGCGCTGCGCCCGACCGGGATGCTCTGGCTGAGCTGGCCGAAGAAGGCCGCCCGGATGCCGACCGACCTGGGCGAAAACCGGATTCGCCAGATCGGTCTGGAAAGCGGGCTAGTGGACGTGAAGGTGATCGCGGTAGACGAACGCTGGTCGGGCCTCAAGTTCGTCATTCGCCTGCGGGATCGCTGAACGGCGCTACTGGTTGAACTCGGCCTGGAAGATGGTGCAGAGTTCCGTGGTCGTGGCCGCGAAGACGTACTGGATATTCTCCCCATTGACTGTAATCTGACCGGATGAGCCGCAGGGCTGAATCTCGTTGGCGGCCTGCGCGGAGGCTCCGCCCGTATTCAGCACGCATTGGAGCAGGTTGCGCTGAAGGCGGGTGGTGTTGACGACCGCGATGGCGCCGATCTTGGGCACGCCGCTGATGGCCCCGGCGATGTTGGCCTCGGTGTAGACTTTGGCCGCGACCGCGCCAACGCCCTGGTAGCAGCGGATCATGTCGTCGATCTTGGCGATGGCTCCGGCAGCGGGGACGTTGCCGGACAGCACCGAACCGGCCACGCCCGCTTTGGAGAGGGCGTCGGTGATGCTGGTGGCATCGACGGCGATGTAGCCGGGGATGTTCTGCGGGACGAACTGCTGGGCGGCAGCCGCATCGGTGGATGAGTCGCCCGTGCCGGGGACGATCTGGCAGCCGGCGGCGGCCATGAGCAGCAGACTGACGAGGACGATCCAGCGCATGGCTTTCATTGGGTTTTCTCCTGAAGGGATGGATTTTCGGGGGGTGGAGCAGCGGCTTTCCGCTTTTCCTGACGTTCGCTGAGCCAGCTTTCGATGAAGAGGATGAGGACTCCCAGGACGATGGCGTGATCGGCGAGGTTGGAGACGTTGGAGATCAGGCCGGGGATCGAGTAGTGGATGAAATCGATCACGTAGCCGTATTCCAGGCGGTCGATGGCGTTACCGAGCGCCCCGCCGCAGACCATCGCCAGCGTGAGCCGACGGACGCGAGCCTCCAGCGGGATGCGCGGGTAGAAGACGATCATGCCGACGACGATGATGAGGGCAACCACCAGGAAGAGGTCGCTGGCCTGGGGGAGGATGCCGAAGGACGCGCCAGTGTTATGGCTGCGGGTGATCTGGAAGAAATCGCGCAGGGCGGGGATCGGCTCGATGGTCTGGCCCAGCACCAGCGAGTCCACGACCAGCCGCTTGGTGATCTGATCCACGGCCAGCACGATCCCGATGACGGCGAACAGTTCGATCCAGCGGCGCAGACCCGGCTTCAACAGGTTCTCCTGGAACTCCTCGACACAGGATGCATTCTACCATAAGGGGGCGGGAGCGGGGAAGAAGTTAATGGTTGATAGTTTATAGTTGATAGAAAAATGCGAATAGCTATTAGCTGATAGATTATAGCCTTTAGCCATACGAAATGCACATCGTGACAGCGATGAGAAATGTGATAAGAATGAGAATGTGAGAATCTTGAGAATTGTCGGAAATGTCGTCGTTGTCGTCAGTGTCGTCAGTGTCGGACAGGCGATTGTTGCGGCAATTGCGGCAGTTGCGGAACGGCAATTTTGTGCGAAAGGGCTTACATGTAAGGCGTGGTCGTTCCAGTTGTTGCAGTTGCAATTCCGTGAATCTTGCAACAACGATGGATTGCGAAATTCGCGGTCGATAGGTTGTGAAGGTGCGGCGGAAGAAGTTTATAGTTAATAGTTGATAGTTTATAGAGAAATACGGCTCATGGCCGTCTTCTCTACGCATCCCTACGATAGCATAAAATGGGGCCGTTAGGGTGACATTTTGGTAACTCTTTTGAGGGGCAAATCACCGGAGGCTCAAGCCTCCGGCAGAGTGAAAAAGCCTGCTGAAGCAGGCTGAGGGGTAGGGAGCAGGGGTTAGGGATTAGGGGTTGGGGATTAGGGAAAGGCGAGAGCGAGCCGGCAGGGATCAGGGATGAAGGAGATGCCGGACGCCCAGAAGGGCGTCCCTACGAAGGCGGGGATTGGGGGGTTGGGGAGCAGGGGTCAGTGAAATGCGGGGCGCGGAGCGGGGATCGGGGAAGAGGTGGAGGCGGCTAAGCTGACGATTGACACACGGCCACTGGACTCGCGCCGAGGCGGTCACTATAGTTAGGCGCAGATGAACCAGACAGGTGTGGGATTGTGGGTATGAAATCAAGAGCATGTATCCGGCGGCTGCGTGGGCTGATCGCGGCTGCGGTGATCTTCATTCTGGCGGGCTGCGCGGGCGCTGGCGGGGAAGCTGCGCCGGGACTCGCGCCGATCCTTCAGGGGCCGCGGACGCCAGACGATGTGGCGACGCGCTTCCTGGACTTCTGGAAAGCGGGCGACTATCCGGCGATGTACGCCCTGCTCAGCCCGCAGAGCCAGGCGGAAGTATCCCTGCCGGTTTTTCAGACGGCCTATCAGGACGCGCTGGCGATCATCAACCCAACGGAGATCACCTATGCCCTGCTGTCCAGCCGCATCCAGGGAGCCTCGGCGGAAGTCTTCTACAACCTGAACTTCGTCGCGCCGGTCTTCGGCACGATCCCGGACAACGAGCGCACGATGCGGCTGGTGCAATCGGGGAGCGGCTGGAGCATCGCCTGGTCTACGATGGACATCATCAACGGGATGGTTGCCGGGTCGCGCGTCGATCTGTCGTCACGGCGCTCACTCCGCGCGGAAATCTATGACCGCAACGGTAGCGTCCTGGTCGAGCAAGGCGGCACGATGATCGCGCTGTACGGCGCTCAGCAGGACATGCCCGACGTGAATGCCTGCCTCGATCTGCTGGCGCGGGTGCTGATGCGTCACCGCTACGATCTGGAGCAGTATTTTGGCCGCTTCAACGCCGAGACGCTGTTCTACATCGGCGAGATCGATGCGGAGACAGATGCCGCCGAGGGCCAGATCATCCGCGATACCTGCGGGGTCAGCAGCACCTTCGACCGCCAGACGCGCCGTTATGTCGGCTATGGCGGAGCCGCCCAGGTCACGGGTTACATCAGCTTCATCCCGCAGGATGAAGCTGAAAGCTATGCCGACCGCGGCTACGCCAGCGGCGAACTGGTCGGGAGGACGGGCGTCGAGGGTGAGTTCGAGGAATTCCTGGCCGGAGCGCCGGAAAAGGTGCTGCGGGTCATCTCCCCCGCCAACGTGGTGCTGCGCGAACTCGCAGGACGCGCGGGCACAGATCCGCTGTCCGTGACGCTGACCATCGACCGCCGCCTCCAGATCGCGGCGGCGCAGGCGGTCGTCGATGCCTACAACTATGCCTATCCGTCGGGCAACTGGGGCAGCCCTATCCATTCGCCGGGGGCGGGGGCGGTGGTGCTGGACGTGAAGACCGGGGCGATCCGCGCCCTGGTCAGCTTCCCCTACTTCGATCCGGGGTTGTTCAACCCGGATACGCCGGCACTGGCGCAGTACCCGACCTGGATCGCCGACTTGCAGTCCGATGCACGCCAGCCGTTCACCAACCGCGTGACTCAGCAGCAGTATTTCCCCGGTTCGACCTTCAAGATCGTGACGACGGCGGCGGCGGCCTCCGAAGGGGTGATGACCGAGCCAACTTTTGACTGCCAGATCGAATGGGACGGGCGCGAACGCTACGGCGACAGCTCGTCGCCGCGTTTCGATTGGCGGCGCTTTGAACTGCCCGAATCGCCCTTCAGCCAGCCGGCCGGCCTCATCAGCATGAGTCAGGCGTTGATGGCGTCGTGCAACCCGTTCTTCTACGAGATGGGGGCGCGGCTGTTCCTGCGGGGGCCGGATGTCCTGACGGGTTACGCCCGGCAGATGGGCTTCGGCGCAGCGACGAACGTCACGGTGCTGCCGGAAGTCAGCGGCAGTCTGCCGCCGACGGCCAGCGTCGAGCAGGGCATCAACGAGGCCATCGGCCAGGGCGGGGTGCAGGTCACGCTGATTCAGCAGGCGCGGATGGTGGCGGCCATCGCCAACGGCGGCACGCTCTACCGCCCGTATCTGGTCGAGCGCATCGGCGGCGAGAACGGCACTGCGCCGATCTTCGAGGGCGAGCCGGAAGCCGCCGGAACGATTGGGCTGAGCGACGAGGCGCTGGCCGTTGTCCGCGAGGGGATGTGCGGCGTGGTCAGCAACACCGATCTGGGCACGGCCTCGTTCGTTTTCACCGAAGCGGCCTATACCGTCTGCGGCAAGACGGGCACGGCGCAGTCTGGGCGCGTCGAACCCTACGGCTGGTTCGTGGCCTACGCGCCCGCCGATAACCCAGAGATCGCCATTGCCGCGATGGTCGAGTTCTCGCGCGAAGGCTCGGAGACGGCCGCGCCGATCATCCGGCGCATCCTGGATGCGTACTTCCAGCAGCCGTATGCGCCTTTCCCGGAATGGTGGAACACGGTGGAATACATCCCGCTGGACATCCCGGCCAACCAGACGGGTGGGTGAGAATACCAACTTAGAGGAATACCACCACAGAGACACAGAGGACACGGAGAAGAAAAAGGCAAATTGAACCGCAGAGACGCAGAGAACGCAGAGAAATACGGAGAGGATGGGGGAAGAAACTAACCGCAAAGAACGCAAAGGATGCGGAGAGGGTGAGGGATTCTTAGGGACGGGGAATGAGGGCGGACGCGATGGAGATTGTGCGGTGCGTATCCTGTGATGGGTATGGCTGGTTCGAGGAAGACGGCCAGGCCGAAGACTGCGATTGGTGCGGCGGGATCGGTTATGTCTACCGGGATGCGGACGGGGTCGATCAGCGCATTCCGCGTGCCGATTACGCGGCGGTCAGCGAGCGGCTGGAAGCGTTGGAGGCCGAGCGGCTGCGGGAGATGGGCTACAAAGGCGGGGCGCGTAAACCCTGGGAGCAGGATGTCCGCAAGGCGCGGGGCAAACTCCTGCGCCCGGATGATGATCCGCTGGCCTAACGCAACCGCCCCTCGATGTGAGGGGCGGCTGCACGAGACTCGTAAGCGCGGTGGAGTTACATCGGCCAGGTGTAGCGGACGGTGTAGGTGATGACCTTCTCGCCGCCCGGCGGCACATCCAGGCGGAATTCAATCGTCCCGGAGTCCAGCTTGGTGTAGCTGTCGCTGCTGGTGAGGATTTCCCAGTTGCTCCAGCGGAAGAGATGTTCCGGCACACGAATCTGGACGGTTTCATCTTCCTTGCGGTTGCGGAGCGTGATCTGGTAGGTTTCTTCCAGCACGTTGGCGCCGATCAGTTGGAAGTTGGTCTGGATGCGCTCGCCGACCAGATCGAAGGCATTGCCCAGGAAAATCTGCACGTCTTCGCCTTTGGGGGTGTGGTCAATCTGGTTCTCGCCAATGAGCAGCGCCGCGCCATCGACATCTTCCTGATAGACGCGCACCCGCCCGGCGGGCAGATCCGCGCCCAGGCCGCTCTCTTCGCCCGTCGAGAATTCCAGCCAGTTCTGCACATCGGTGATGCCGGTCTGTCCATAATACTGGTCGGTGATCGGGCCGTAGTAGCCGTAGAGCGGCGTGCTGCTGTCATAGACATAGAAGGTGTTGGAGGCGATGCCCGTCCCGGTCACGAACTCGACCTGCTTGGTCTCGTTGTCGCGCACCGTCACGGGACGCTGGACTTCGTAGAGCTTGTACTCGAAGAACTCGCGCTGCTGCACCTGCTCCCTGGCGGCGAATTCGGCGCCGGCAGCCGGCATCGGAACCATGTCCATGACCTGCTGTTCGGGCAGGCGGTTGACATCACCGGCGATGAGCTTAAGCTGGGCGTCGCGGAAGCTGGCCCCGCTGGTGTTGGTCAGCGTCACCCAGCCGTTGAGGTCGAGCGACTTCTTGTCGTTCGCCAGCGTCAGGATGTAGTCGGCTGTCCAGGAGATGCCGCCGGTCAGGTAGGTCAGTTCGACCTGCTGCGCTCCAGCATTGGCGACGTTGAGCATCCAGCGCAGGGTTGGGCGGGTGATGAGGCCGTCCGGCAGGGCCGGGAAGCGCAGATCACGGACGTTGGCCTGGCTGATGACCAGCACCTGGCCCTCGGCGGTTCGCAGGATGATTTCGCCGTTGCGTCCGCTGAGCAGTTGGCCGGAGAAGGCCGTGCCGTCCTGGGCGACGATCTCGATCTGCTGGTCGAGGTAGCGTTCCAGCAGCGCCCCGCTGCCGACCAGATCGAAGACGTAGTTCTGTTCCAGCACGCTCGTGCCCCGGGGATCGGTCAGCGAGACGAAGCTGACCGAGGTCGGGTCGATGCTGGCGGCCACGTCGGTGAAATCGAGCGTGGAGACGCCCGCGGCCAGATCGAAGGTGCGGCGATCCTGGACGAGGGCCGTGCCCTGGTTGTAGATCGTCAGGCTGACGCCATCGGGGCGGGGGGCGTCCTGCGCCCCGACGTTCATCCACACGCCGAACGCCAGGACAAGGACGGTCAGGGTGATTGCGGTCTTCTTCATTGGGAATACTCCTTTTGTGCTGCCTGTTCAATTCATGGAGAGACTGATTAGATTGCGCTTAGGCCTTTCCAGAGAAATAAACAGTCCGCCGTAGGGGCGGCTTGGAGCGTCCGCGCCCGTATATCCGCCCGAAATACCAGAATTTGACGCACTATTTTTCTGGATTAGCCTTAATTCTCCTCACCCCCCAACCCCCTCTCCATTGCATGGAGAGAGGGAGTCGAAACAGTGAGGTACGGGTATGAGAAACCGAACAGGCGCAATCAATCTGCTCGGTGTTTGCATCAGATCGTCAGGTCGATGACGACGCCGTTGACTTCAATGACGTATTGACCGGGGTCAAAGGTTCCTTCCAGCCGGAAAGTCGCCTGGTAGGGGTTGAGCATCATCGGGCAGGTGGCTGCCAGCGGCACGTTGCGGAAAATCTCCACGACGACGCGATTACCCTCACGTCGCTGCTCGATCACCGCCGGGAAATCGCAGCCGTCGGGATGGTAGCCGCGCACGGACACTTCGATCTGCACCGGGTTGGATTCGAGGATAGCGGCCTGGGCGTCTTCGATGACGGCCATGCTCCTGAAAGTCGGTTGGTCGGGCGGGATAGGCGTGACAGTCTGCCGCACCACGAGGAAGGCGGTCAGCAGGGACAGCGCCAACACCCGCAGCATCAGCAGGATCGGATTTTCGGGGTCACTCATGACATCCTCCAACGGTTTTCTTCACTCTACACCCATACAGACGTTCATGCTGAACAAAAAGTTCCCGGCTGATGCGATCAGTCGGGAAGGGTGATGGAATGACGCGGGGAGGATGTTCGGCGGCGATGCCTTACGCGGGGATTCGGCGGTCGGCAGCGATCAGGGCGTGGGCGTCTTCAAAGGAATTCATCAGCACGAACTGGCTGCCGACGGCCTTGAAGAACAAGCGCATGGCCTGAGCTGCATAACCGAATTCAGCGCCTTCGATCACCAGGATATTCTTGCCGAGGTTGGGCGGCATGATCCGCGTTGGACGCATAAAATGGGGGACGCTCGACCCTCTGGGCATCACTATGCCCGCGCCACGCAGCGTAATCAGATCGACCCGGTGGGGCACGCTGGCGATCAACTCGGCGATGGCTTCGACCGCCAGGTGATATTCTTCCCACTTCCAGGAGCCGTTCGCTCGGCAAATCAGAATGGTCTTGTCTTCGTCTTCCCAATGCATCTC
>JAEUQZ010000123.1:11847-12104 GCA_016788965.1 Anaerolineae bacterium
CGACTGTTTCAGGGCAGAGGGATATTTCACCCTCAGCTTCATTTTCCTGCTGAATCTGTAAGATGAAGCATAAAGCTTTCGGGATTTCGTAAAGATGGGGGACGATTCAAAAAAGGACGGCAGGTAGGTAATGCTGCCGTCCTTTGAGATTCAGAGCGGGGCGGTTACAGCACGGGCGCGCCGGCGGCGCGGGCGATGTACTGGCCGTTCCCGTTCTTGCCGAGCCACATCTCGCCATTGACGATCCGCTGGCCGCG
>JAEUQZ010000124.1 GCA_016788965.1 Anaerolineae bacterium
AGGACCGGCGCTGCTTGTCGAGCGGCCGAAGGGTAGCGACATCCCCTGTCTCATCAACCTGTTTGGCACCCCGCGCCGGGTGGCCAGGGGCATGGGGGCGGACTCGGTCGCCGAACTGCGTGGTGTCGGCGAACTGCTGGCCTCGCTGAACATCACCGACCTGGATGTGCGCCGCAAGGTTGGGTCGCTCAATGTCGGCAATCGCCAGCGCGTCGAAATCGCCAAAGCCCTGTCGATCAACGCCCGCGTCCTCATCATGGATGAGCCAACCGCCGCGCTGACCGAATCCGATGTCGTGCGCCTGTTCGAGATCGTGCGCCTCCTCAAGCAGCGCGGCGTGGGCGTCGTCTATATCAGCCACCGCCTGCAAGAAGTCTTCGAGCTGGCCGACCGCTCGACCGTGCTGCGCGACGGCCAGTATGTGGGCACGCGCCCGGTCAGCGAAACCACCGAAGACCAGCTCATCAGTATGATGGTCGGCCGCACCATCGACAACCTCTTCCCCAAACTCCCCGGCGAGCGCGGCAAACCCGTGCTGGAAGTCCGCGATCTCAACCGCCCGCCGCTGACCCGCAGCGTCTCCTTCACCGTTCACGCCGGCGAAATCGTCGGGCTGGCCGGTTTGGTCGGATCAGGCCGCAGTGAACTGGCTCAGGTCATCTTCGGTATGACACCGGCCCAGTCCGGCGACATCCTGCTTGAAGGCAAGCCGGTGCGGATTCAGCACCCCGGTACAGCCGTCCAACTGGGCATCGCCTACGTGCCGGAAGATCGCGGTACGCAGGGACTCATCAAGCAGATGACCATCCGCGAGAACGCCTCGATGGCCGTGCTGCGAATCCTCTCCCGCGCCAGCTTCATCAACCAGCGCGAGGAGAAGAGTCTGGCCCAACGCGCCATCGAGCAGCTCAGCATCCGCGCCACCAGCTACGAACAGATCGTCAACAAGCTCTCCGGCGGCAACCAGCAGAAGGTCGTCGTCAGCAAGTGGCTGGCGAGCAAGCCCAAACTGCTCATCATGGATGAACCCACACGCGGCATCGATGTCGGCGCAAAGGCCGAAATTCACCGCCTGATGAGCGAACTGGCCGTCAAGCAGGGGTTGGCCGTCCTGATGATCTCCAGCGAACTGCCCGAAGTCTTGGGCATGAGCGACCGCATCCTCGTCATGCGCGAGGGGCGCTTGGTCGCCGAATTCAGCCGTTCCGAGGCGACCCAGGAAAAGGTCGTCACCGCGATGATGAGCAGCACCGCCCAGGCGGTGTGACCTCCCGTCGCCGTTTACTCATCGTCTGTCTTGTGGATGGAACAGAACGACAATGGCAGCAATCACGCAATCGCAGACTTCCCGCCCCGCCCAGTCCTCGCGGCTGATGGGCTGGCTCAGCCAGGAGTTGATCCTGGCGGTCATCATCGTCGCCCTGATGACGGTGGTCGGCCTTTCCTATGAGCGCTTCCGTGCCCCCAATAACCTCTGGGATATCTTCCAGAGCAACGCCTATATCGCCGTCGCCGCCGTCGGGATGTCTATCCTGATCGTCTCCGGCAACATCGATATTTCCGTCGGCTCGCTGGTCGGCGTGCTGGCGATCCTCAGCGGGACGCTCGTGACCAGCGGCGTCCCGGCGTGGTTGGCCTGGCTGATCCCCATCCTGGTCGGAGCACTGGTGGGGGCGATCAACGGCTTCTTCGTCGCCTACCTCCGCATCCCTTCGATTGTGGTCACGCTGGGCATGTTGAGCATCCTCAAAGGCGGCCTCATCATCGTCCTCGGCGGTACGACCATCTACAACATGCCGCCGGAGTTCTTCCTGGCGCAGCAGACCTGGCTGGGCGTCCCCTCGCCCGTGGCGCTGATGATTGTCATCACCATCGGCGCGGCGCTGTGGATGCGCTACAGCAGCATGGGCCGCTCGCTGTATGCCGTCGGCGGCAACGCCGACGCGGCCCGGCTTTCCGGCATCAACGCTCAGCGCGTGGTCTTCAACGCCTTCATCATCAACGGCGTGATGGTTGGCATTTGCAGCGTGATGTACGCCACCCAGTTCAATTCCATCCAGGCCAGTGTGCCCGTCGGCCTGGAATTGCAGGTGATTACGTCGGCGGTAGTCGGTGGAGTGAGTATCCTGGGAGGGACGGGGACAGTCATCGGCTCGACGCTGGCGACCGTCCTCCTGAGCGCCATCCGGTCGGCGATGATCTTCATCGGAGTCAGCCCCTACTGGCTGCGTGCCGTGCAGGGCGTCCTGATCCTGATTACCGTGCTGGTCGATATCCTCCGCCGCCGCCGCGTCAACCAGAGTCGTTGAGGGAATGCATCATGGCCGTAAGTGAACATGTGCCTGCTCCATCCACCGCAGCCAGCCCGCTGCGGAGCCTCCTGCTCAAGAAAGAAACCATCCTGCTGGCGATCCTGGTGCTGGGAGTAATCTTCCTCGCCACCCGCACCGACAAATTCCTGACTGTCGATAACATCCTCAACCAGGGACGCCTCCTGACCGAAGTGCTGCTGATCGCCCTGCCGATGACCTACATCATCATCACCGGCGGCATCGATCTCTCGGTCGGATCGATCCTCGGCCTGACGGCCATCATACTCGGCTATGCCTGGAAGAACCTGGGACTGCCGCTGGAACTGGCGATTGTCGTAGCGGTGGCGCTGGCGACCGTGGCCGGCTTCGTCAACGGCCTGTTCATCGTCCGGTTGGGCGTACCGCCGCTCATCATGACGCTGGCGACCCTGGCGCTCTACCGTGGACTGGCCGAAGGCATCAGCCAGGCCCGTTCGGTGCGAGGCTACCCCGATTGGTTCTTCGAGTTGGGACAGGGCGAATTCCTGGGCGTGCCGACTCAGCTCTGGTTCGTGGTGGTGGCGGTCATCATCGCCGGCATCCTGCTGGCGCGGACAACCTTCGGGCGGGCGCTGTATGCCATCGGCAACAATGAACTCGGCGCGCGCTTCTCCGGCCTAGCCGTGGATCGCTACAAGCTGATGATCTATGCCATGTCCGGCTTCATGGCCGGGCTGGCTGGCTGGATTTTCGTCTCGCGCGTCAGCACCACCCGCTCCGACATGGGCACGGGCATCGAACTGGATGTCATCACCGCCGTGGTACTGGGCGGAACCAGCATCTTCGGCGGCAGCGGTTCGATCTGGGGCACGGTGATCGGCGCGGTATTGATTCAACTGCTCAAGAACGGCTTGAATCTCTCCGGCATGAAGGGCGACGCCACCATCGTCATCATCGGCTTCGTGCTGATCTTCGCCATCCTCATCAACAACTTCATCCAGCGGCGCAGCGGGGCATCCCGCGAATAAGGTGGATCAACCAGCGCCCGGCGCTGTTCGATCATGCGAGTCAGGTAGTTAAACAGTTCATGAAAGGGGTGATGCAGCGACAGGAAAGCGAGGTATCTTTGGAGTGGCTATGCACCATAGCCGTGGATATTACCTTTGGAAGCATGTGCAAGGAGAACTGACAACAATGTCCAAGAAACTGTTTTCAATCTTGATTGTCGTGATGCTGCTGGGCATCGCGGCGCTGCCTGCGGTTCAGGCGCAGGATGCTCGCTGGGATGGCGCGGATGAACTCCCCGTCAACCCGCTGGAATGCCCCGTTGCTGAGGGCGCAGCCGCTCCCGAAGCAACTGCCATGGCCATGGATATGCCCGCCTACGATGGCGGCCAGCCCACTGGCGCTCCTGATCTGGCCGGCCAGCCGATCACCATCGTCGATATTCCCAAGCTAATCGGTATCGGCTACTTCGATGCGACCGCCAAGGGCACGCAGGAAGCCGCTGCTGAACTCGGCAACGTCACCGTCATCAACGACGGCCCGACCGAAGCCAACATCGACGACCAGATCACCTTCATCGACCAGTACATCACCCAGGGCGTGAACGGCGTTCTCTTCGCCGCCAACGACCCCGTGGCGATTGCCCCGGTGCTGCAGAAGGCCCTGGATGCCGGTATCCATGTCGTCGGCTACGATGCCAACAGCGAGCCGGGTGCGCGTGAATGGTTCGTCAACCAGGCCGAATTCAACGGCATCGCCAAGGCGCTGATCGATCAGATGGTCGCCGAGAAGGGCGAAGATGCCAGCGTCGCCATCGTCACCAGCACCTTCACCACCCCGAACCAGTCACGCTGGATTTCGGAAATGTGGGCCTATGCCGGCAAGTGCTATCCCAACCTGAAGTGGCTGGAAACCGTGGAAGCCCAGGAAGATGCCAAGCTGTCCTTCGACCAGGCCACCACCCTCATCAACAAGTACGGCGATGAGCTGGACGGTCTGTTCGGCATGACCAGCGTGGCGACCCCCGCTTCGGCGGATGCCGTCACCCAGGCGGACAAGTGCGGCGCGGTGGCCGTCGTCGGTCTGGCGACCCCGAACCCGATGAAGCCGTTCGTCGCTTCTGACTGCGTGAAGTCGGTTGTGCTCTGGAACCCGGTTGACCTGGGTTATGCCGCCGTCTATGTGATGCGCGCCGTCGTCGATGGCACGCTCAAGCCCGGCGACATGACGGTCGAAGCCGGCCGTCTGGGTACGCTGACCGTCGTCAACGGCAGCGAAATTCTGCTTGGCCCGCCCTTCGTCTACACGAAGGACAACATCGAGGGCTTCGACTTCTAAAGGTCGATCCATCGTCTGAGCAGAGGGGGGCGCGGAATTCCGCGCCCCTTTTGATTCCCCCTGCAAGCAATCTCGTGACGTTATACTTCAGATCGGGGCGCTTCGTGCTTCAGGTTGCCTTCATCCCCATCTTCTCGGTCATGGAAGCCGCTGGCGTCCTCTACGGTCTGATCTCGCCCCCGCGTGATTTCTTCGTCGTCCAGAAAGAAATCTCCGCGCAGCGCTCATGACAGGAACACTACGTCGTAGGGCGGAACCCGCATCTTGATCGTGTTCCCCTTCGCCTCCACCACATCGTCCAGCCGCAGGAAATCCTGCTCGCTGACCACAAAGATATGCGGGTTGGCATCGTTGAAGAACCCCTCCAGCGGGATGCTCTCGTTGGCCGCGCTCACCGCGCTCAGCCCTCGCCGGAGCGCGGCCTGCTGGTAATGCTTCGCCAGCTTGCGGAACAGGTAGGGGAAGATCGCCCGCTCCTCGGTCAGGACGCGCAGGCTGCTCAGCGTCACCCCCGTCAGCGTCTGATCCATCCGCCACACGTTCGGCGTGGTCGCGGTCGGGGATTTCGCAGCAGCCTGTTGAGCAGCCTTAGCTGCTTTGGTCAGTTCGGCCCGCGCCACCGCCGGCAGCGTCATGAAGTAGAACGGGTACACCAATCCCTGTCTGATGAGGTGATGGTTCGCGCTTCCCTTCACCATCTCCCCCAACTGCGCCCGCGTGATGGCGGTTCCATCGGCCAGCGGAGTCGTCCCCTTGAAGCTCCAGGCTACCGGCCGCCCGTTCTTTTCGATGTCCCCGGTCACGATGTACCCCGGCAGCGGGTCGGCCAGCTTGGTCTTGACGACCGCGCCGTTGACGGTCGCTTCGGCCACATAGACCGACTTGCCGAACGTCCGCCATTTCACCCCGGTAATCCCCAGGAATTCCAGGAACTTATCGGCGGAAAGCCGCCCCAGGCTCGATGGCTGCGAATAGCTGCCCGCCTTGAGCAGTTCCGCCGGAGGATTCGTTCCCGGCGCGGGCGTCGGAGCGGGAGCGGTGTAGTGCGTCTCCAGGGCGTCCACGCCCTCCAGCCGCACCGTGATGACTCCGGCTTCCGCCGTGAAGTTCTGGGTGAAGGCTGCCCGGTTTTCGGTGTCGATGGCTTCCCAGAGCGCCGGATTATCCGCCCGGAACTTGATCGAGTCCGCGTCCGGGGACTGCCCCACGACGTGATAGTTCCCCTTGATGAGCGTGTACTTCATTCGCTTTCCGCCTTTGGTTGTGCCGCGCAGACCTTCATTATAGTCGGATTGCTTTGGTCAGCCCCTCGCGGGAAACCTGCTTGCGGAAATAGAACACACGGTCTATTCTATTTAGTGAGGTGAGCAATCACTTTGGGATTTCGCCACCCAGCCGCAGGAGGATACTGATGAACCCGGTGACAGTCGCCATGCACTTCGAGGGAAAGCCTGCCGAACTGAAAGCTGCTTATGATCGCCTGATCGCCGCCCTCAACGAGTTCGGGCCAATCCGCGAAGTCCCTAAGCAAACCTCGATCCACCTGGAGAAAAATAGCGGCTTCGCGGGCATCCACCCGCGCAAGTCCCATTTCAACCTGGAGTTCCGCACCAACATCAAAATCGAGCCGCCCCGCATCCAGCGCGAGCTTCAGGTCTCCTCACGCCGCTTCGAGTACACCGTCAAGATCGCCGCTCTGGGCGACATCGATGCTGAACTGATTGGCTGGCTGCGGGAAGCCTATGATTTCAGCCGCTAGAGGAATACGAGCGGCTCACCCCTCCAGCGTGATCTGAACCCCTACCAACCCGTTCGCCATCAGCGCGTCGAAGCGGGCATCCGGCTGGGCGGGATAAATCTGCCGCAGCATCTCGCGGATCACGGCCTCGTCCAGCGTCGTCTCCGCGCGGGCGGTCTGATCCTGCCCGCGCAGCCGCAGCCTGACGGCTGCGCCGCCTTCCAGGTTCTTCCACCACTTGTAGGCCCGGCTGGTGATGACCAGAACGCGCTTGCCGTCCCGGTGGTACTGTAACGGCGTCGTATAGACCGTTCCGCTCTTCCGCCCGGTGAAGGTAATCAGCAGGTACATCCCGCTCACTGCCCCGTGCAGCGGAGAGCGCAGCAGCCATTTCATGAACGGATTCTGGACTCGGATGAACAGCTTCCACAGCGCGGCCATGATGTGAGCCTCCATGTTCGATTGCTATGCTGTGTATACGTTTGGCTGAGGGAACAGGTCGCGCCCTAACGCCGCCGTGCGACGGTGCTGAACTCCGGTGAAGGCAGCCAGATAGTGAAGGTAGACCCCTGACCCGGCCCGGCGCTGGTCACGCTGATCCGGCCGCCGTGCGCCTCGACGATCTCCTGGGTGATTGCCAGTCCCAGGCCCGTCCCGCGCCTCGGCCCCCGCGCTTTATCCACCTGATAGAAGCGCTCGAAGATGCGCGGCAGTTCCTCCGCCGCGATGCCGATGCCCGTATCCTGGACGGTGACTTCAACACCGGACTTCCCCACCCCCGACCGCAGCCAGATTTCGCCGCCCGACGGGGTGTATTTGATGGCATTGCTGACCAGATTGGTGAAGACCTGCGCCAGACGGTCGCCGTCCCCAGCCACCACCGGGACACGCTCCGTTTCCACATGCAGCGTCAATCCGCGATCCCGCGCCAGGATCATCAGGCGTTCGCCCACTGCCGCCGCGATCTTGCTGATGTCCACCGGGGTCAGGTGCAGCGAAAAACGCCCGGCCTGCAAACGGGCCAGATCGGTCAGGTCAGTGACCATCCGGTTGAGCCGCCCGGCCTCTTCGTGGATGATCCGCGCGGCGCTGGACGGTTCTTTAGCCGCGCCGTCCATGATGGCCTGCGAGTAGCCCTGAATCGAGGTCAGCGGCGTCTTCAGATCATGGGACACGTTGGCGACGAAATCCTGCTGGGCCTGCTGGGTGCGCTGCACCTCGCTGCTCATGTGGTTGAAGGCGACCGCCAATGACAGTACCTCCGGCGGCCCGACCTCCGGCACGCGCTCCGAAAAATTCCCTTTCGCCACCGAAGCCGCCGCCGTCTCGATCTGCGCCAGCGGGCCGATCAGCGTGCGGCTGATGAAGGCGGCCAGCACCGCCGCGACGACGAGTCCGACCAGCGCGGCCTGGCCCAACGGCAGCGCCAACTCCCGCCGGAACCGCTGCCAGACGACCTCCGGGGTTTGTCGGGCCTGCTGCTCGGCCAGGAGCAAACCGACGCCGGCTTCGTTCTGTCGCAGTCCCACCAGCCCGGCGAATGTCCAGGGTGTACCATCCACATCGCGGAAGCCGCCGAACACGGCCTCGCCGCGCAGCGTGACCAGCGGTCGGCGCTGGGGCAGCAGGGTGTACGGTTCCACATCCAGCGGCAGGATGTCGCCCGGCTGGTAGCTCCCGGCGCTGTCGAAGATCACGCTGCGACTGCTGACCTGCACGACCACGACGCGCACCGAGTAATCTTCGGCAATAGTCGGCAGCTCGCGGAAGACGCGCCCGACCGCGGCCAGCGTCGGCCGGCTGCCGATCAGTTGGTAATCGCTCAGGATCGTCCGCAGCGTCGAGGTCAGGTCTTCGTAGGCCGTTGTCCGGGGGACGGGTTGGGCGAACAGGAACAGCAGCAGCGCCCCCGCCACCACTGCCAGCGTCAGCGCCAGCAGCACCACATAGGAGACCAGCAGCCGCCCGCGCAGCCGCAGCCGCCGTCTGCCCGCCGAGGCTTCTGGCCGCACCAGTTGGATGCTCATCGCGCCATCTCTTGCGCCAGCGCGATCAGCGCCGCGCCCGCCGGCAGTTCATCGTTCCAGAACAGGCCTGGGTCCAGCGCGAAACCCGGCAGCAGCGCCGAGATCAGCCGCCCGTCCGCATCCAGCGCCGCCCGGTGGTAGCGCCCGTCTGCGCCCAGCGCGTAGATCGTGGCTTCCTGCCGCAGCGGGTCGATCAGCCAGTATTCCTGGACGCCCACCGCTTCGTACTCATGGAACTTCACGCCCCGGTCGCGTTCACTGCTTTCCGGCGAAACGATCTCCACGGCAATATCCGCCGGGCCGTCCAGATAGGTCGGCTGAATCCGGGCGCGATGCGCGTTCAGCACGACCATCACATCCGGTTCACGCGCCGGATGATCTTCCCCGATGACCATCGAAAAAGCCGCCGCCAGCACCGTTCCGATAGGCTTGAGTCCCAGGTACAGGTTGAACAGTGTCAGCAGAAAGGTGAAGATGTCCTGGTGTTTCTTGTTGTTCGGCATAAAGATCAGGATGTTCCCAAAAACCCATTCGGCCTGACGCCCACTGTACGCCGTCAGATAATCGCTCAGGCTGACGCCCGTCGCCGCGAAGGTCTCCCGGAGCGCCGCCTCCCGCATCAGGTCTCGTTCATCGATGTGCTGCGCGTCCATCATGATCGTGTCCGCTTCACTCCAGCTTGTAACCCACACCCCAGACCGTCTCGATGCTGGCCGTCATGCCTTCCAGCTTGTGCCGCAGGTGGGCGACATGCACATCGACCGTCCGGGTTTCCCCGGCGAAATCGAACCCCCAGACCACATCCAGCAGCTTCTCGCGGCTGAAGACGATCCCCCGGTTCTCCGCCAGCGTCAGCAGCAGATCGAACTCCTTCATCCGCAGATCGACCGCCCGCTCATCCACCCGCACCAACCGCCGCTCCGGGTAAATCCGCAGGTTGCCGATGGTCAGGGGTTGGTCGGAGGCCGCCGGAGCCGCTCGCTTCTCCGACCGCCGCAGGATGGCTTTGACGCGGGCGACCAGCTCGCGCGGATTGAACGGCTTGGTCATATAATCGTCCGCGCCCAGTTCCAGCCCGACGATCTTATCGATGTCGTCCGCCCGCGCCGTCAGCATGATGATGGGTACGTCCGATTGAGCGCGGACCCGGCGGCAGACTTCCCAGCCGTCCAGACCGGGGAGCATCAAGTCCAGCACGACCAGCGAGGGTGTTTCCTCCATGATACGCTGAAGGGCGACCGCGCCATCGGTGGCGCTGGTCACGCGCCAGCCCTCCTGCTCCAGGTACATCTGCGCCAGATCGATGATGTGCTGCTCGTCGTCCACCAGGAAGATCGTCTCGGCCATCGGCGCTCCTGTCGCTTTTAGACGATAGCTTTCAGTTCTTAGCCAAAGATTACAACATTGTCGGTAATGTCGTCAGTGTCGTCAGTGTCGGTGAGGCTGATAGCTTGTAGCTCATAGACCGACTGAAGAAGTTCATAGTTCATAGTTGATCGTTTATCGTTGATCGAAAAATGCGATGATCGATGCGAAACGATAAGAATGATAAGAATGAGAATCGTTCAAAAGATGAGAATCTTGGAAATTGTCCGAAATGTCGTCCAAGTCGTCCATGCCGGACGGACGAATTGACACAAATGGCAGCAATGGCACACTGCAATTTTGTGCCACAAGCCTTACATGCAAGGCAGGGTTTTGCCAGAAATGCCGCAAATGCAAAATGCTCGAAATGTTGCAAAAGTTGCAAATATTGAAAATGTTGCAACTGCAACTGACATTGTTTTGCTGCAACGGCCTTACATGTAAGGCGGCGGTCGGGTTGGCGCGATGAGAATCTTGAGAATGATAAGAATGAGAATGGGCGATGATTCTCATTTGGGAAGCACTCCACGCCAGATAACCGCGCGAATTTCCACGTATCTCCACGATAGCATAAAATGAGGCGATTAGGGTGACATTTTGGAAAACCATTTGGTGTCTTAAGAATGCTTGGATAATGCGAGCGTGAGGGGCGAGTGAGTTGAGGGAAGAAGGTTGGAACAGGGTTTGGGTGGCAGGGTTAGATGTTAGGGAATACGAAGACGTGAACCCTGGAGGGGTCAGGACTCTCCGCCGAATCGCCTTCACTCCGCTGTTGGTTCGCCGTTGATACGGGCCACCAACACTTTATCGACGCGCTTGCCGTCCATGTCCATGACCTCGAAGCGCAGCCCGCCCCACTCGAACGAGTCGGCGGCGTCGGGAATGCGACCCAGCCGCTCCATGATGAAGCCGCCGAGCGTCTGGTAATGGCCGTCGTCCTCGCCGGGCAGCGCCTTCAGGTCGAAGAGGTCTTTGAACTCGTCCACCGAAACCAGCCCATCCAGCAGCCACGAGCCATCGGGACGCTGGATCGATTCGGGCGCGTCGGTCTCGCCGAAAATTTCATCGACCAGGTTGTTGAAGGTAATCATCCCTTCAATGCCGCCGTACTCGCTGATGACCAGCGCGGCGTGCTGGCCGGAACGTTTGAAGAGTGCCAGCGCCTGGGTCGCGGTGGCGCTTTCCGGGATGAACAGGATTTCGCGGATGCAGGTGTTGAACTCCACAGGTTGGGCGCGCAGCAGCCGGTCGAGCAGGTCTTTGGCCCGCACCAGCCCAACCACGTGATCCAGTGAACCATGCGCCGCCGGGAAGCGCGAATGATGACTGTGGGTGATGATCTTGAGGTTCTCTTCGACCGGATCATCCAGGTTGATCCACTCGATATCCATGCGCGGCGTCATGATCTGATCGACGCGGCGCTCGTCCAAGCCCATCACGCCCGCGACCATCTCCTGCTCCTGCGCCTCGAAGACCCCGGCCTGAATGCCCAACCGGATCAAGGCCTGGATTTCCTCTTCGGTGACGGGCGCTTCGCCCGAATCCCGCGCCCCGATCAGCCGCAGCAGCGCATCGGTCGAGATGCTCAGCAGCCGCACGAACGGCGCGGTCACGATCGACAGCCCGTGCATCAGCGGCGCGACGGCCACCGCGATCCGTTCCGGGTTCTGCAGCCCGATGCGCTTGGGAACCAGTTCGCCGATCACCAGCGAGAGATAGGTCGTCAGCGCCACCACGATGAACAACCCCAGCACCTCGCTGATGGGCTGGAGCAGCGGAATCCGCGCCAGCGCCAGCGCCACCGGGTGCGCCAGCGCCGCGCCCGCGAATGCGCCTTGCAGCACTGCCACGAGGGTGATGCCGATCTGCACGGTCGAAAGGAATCGGTTGGGCGATTCGGCCAGTTCCAGGGCGCGTTTGGCGCCTTTGCTGCCGTCTTCGGCCATCTGGCTCAGGCGAACCTTACGCGCGGAGACGACGGCGATCTCCGACATCGACAGCACACCATTCACGATGTTCAGCAGCAGGATGATGACGAGTTCCATCAGGCTCCAGAATCACAGGTCATTGACTGAGTGGGGCACATTATACACAGTGGAGCAAATGCAGGGGAGCGGGGATCAGGGCTATTGCAAAGTCGTTGAGCGCAGCCCTCCGGTCAGCCCTCATCCCCCAGCCCCTTCTCCCGAACGCGGAGTACCGCTGGGAGAAGGGGAGCCAAGTCCCTCTCCCAG